>DATMMM010000202.1:0-9574 GCA_035569735.1 Allostellaceae bacterium
ACCAGCACCTGATGCACCTCCGAGAGGCCCATCTCCCAGGGCGTGCCGGCATACTTGATGGAGGATTGCGGGCTCGCGCCCGTGCCGCCAGCGTGACCCGAGATCAGGATCACGTCGGCCCGCGCCTTGGCGACACCCGCCGCCACCGTGCCGATGCCCGAGCGCGCCACCAGCTTCACGCAGACCTTGGCGTCCGGATTGATCTGCTTCAGGTCGTAGATCAGCTGCGCCAGATCCTCGATCGAGTAGATGTCGTGATGCGGCGGCGGCGAGACCAGCGTGACGCCCGGCTGCGAGTGCCGGAGCCGCGCCAGCATTTCCGTCACCTTGAAGCCCGGCAGCTGTCCGCCCTCGCCGGGCTTGGCACCTTGGGCGATCTTGATCTCGATCTCGCGACAATTGAGCAGGTACTCGGCGGTGACGCCGAACCGGCCCGAGGCGATCTGCTTGATCGCTGAGGACGCGTTGTCGCCGTTCCGGCGGGGTATGTAGCGCGCGGGATCTTCGCCGCCCTCGCCGCTGTCGGACTTGGCGCCGATGCGGTTCATCGCGATAGAGAGCGTCTCGTGCGCCTCGGGCCCGAGCGCGCCCAGCGAGATACCGGGCGCCACCAGGCGCTTGCGGATCTCGGTGATCGACTCGACCTCGTCGACCGATATCCCGGCTGCGCTCTTGGGATTGAACTCCAAGAGGTCGCGGAGATTGATCGGCGGCAGCTTGCGCAAGCCTTCGCTGTAGCGCCTGAAGGTCGCATAGGAATCGTTGGCGACCGCGGTCTGCAGCGTGTGCACCAGCGTGCCCTCGAAACCGTGCTGCTCGCCGCCACGGCGGTAGCGATAGAAGCCGCCCACCGGCAGCGCCACAAAATCCTCGGCATAGGCGCGGGCGTGCATCTCCAACACCTTTTGCTGGATGCCGGCGAGGCCGATGCCGGAGAGGCGCGAGGTCATGCCCGGCAGGAAGTCCGCGACCAGCGTGCGCGAGAGCCCCACCGCCTCGAAATTGTAGGCGCCGCGATAGGAGGAGATCACGGAGATGCCCATCTTCGACATCACCTTGAGGAGCCCGTCGTCGACCGCCTTCTTGTAGCGGGCGATGCAGGCCTCGAGGCTGACGCCCGGGAAGAGGCCGCGGCGATGCCGGTCGGCGATCGTCTCCTGAGCCAGATAGGCGTTGATCGTGGTGCCGCCGACGCCGATCAGCACCGCGAAGTAATGCACGTCCAGGCACTCGCCCGAGCGCACGTTGAGCGAGGTGAAGGTGCGGAGCTGCTGGCGCACGAGGTGCGAGTGCACGGCGCCGGTGGCGAGGATCATCGGGATCGCCGCGCGCTCGGCATCCATCGCCGCGTCCGACAGGATCACATGAGTGCAGCCGCGGCGCACCGCCTCCTCGGCCTCCTGGCGGATACGCCGGATCGCGTCGCGCAGCGCGCTGTCGCCGCCCGCCGCCTCGAAGGTGCAATCGATCTCGGCGGCGGTCTCGCCCATATAGGCGCGCATCGCCTTGAACTCGGCGTTCGAGAGCACGGGCGAGTCCAGCTGCAGCAGCTGGCACTGGCTTGCGTCCTCGTCGAGGATGTTGCCGAGATTGCCGAGCCGGGTCTTGAGTGTCATCACCCGGCGCTCGCGCAAGCTGTCGATCGGCGGGTTCGTCACCTGGCTGAAATTCTGCCGAAAGAAATGGTGCAGGCCGCGGTAATGCTCGGAGAGCACCGCCAAGGGCGTGTCGTCGCCCATCGAACCCACGGCCTCTTTGCCCTCCTCCGCCATCGGCTGGAGGATCAGCTCGAGCTCCTCGAGGCTCCAGCCGAATGCCACTTGGCACCGGCGCAGCTCGTCGCGGCCGAGCTCGACCGTCTCCGCCCGAGACTTCACGATGCTGTCGATCACCGTGATGTTCTTCACCCATTCGGAATAGTCCCGGCGCGCCGCGAACAAATCCTTGATCTCCCGGTCGCGATAGAGCCGGCCCGCGACCAGGTCGACGCCGATCATCTGCCCGGGCCCGAGCCGGCCCTTCTCGACGATCTCCTGTTCGTTGAGCCGCACCATGCCGGCCTCCGAGCCCGCGACAATCAGCCCGTCGCCGGTGACCGCATAGCGCATCGGGCGGAGCCCGTTGCGGTCCATCGCGGCCATGACCCAGCGGCCGTCGGTGAGCGCCAGCGCCGCCGGCCCGTCCCAGGGCTCCATCACCGAGTTGCAATAGCTGTACATGTCGCGATGGGCTGGCGGCATCAGGCTGCCGTCGCCGATCGCCTCCGGCACCATCATGATCTTCGCCATCGGGAGCGCGCGGCCGGCGCGCACCAGCACCTCGAAGACACCGTCGAGCGCCGCGGAGTCCGAGCCGCCGACCTGGATCACCGGCTTGATGTCCTCGATCGTCTCGCCGAAGGTCTCGCTTGCCATCCGCGTCTCGTGGCTCTTCATCCAGTTGATGTTGCCGCGGAGCGTGTTGATCTCGCCGTTGTGCGCGAGAATTCGGAATGGCTGCGCCAGCTGCCAGGTCGGGAAGGTGTTAGTGGAATAGCGCTGGTGATAGACGGCGAAGCTCGATACGAAGCGCTCGTCCAGCAGGTCCGGATAGAACGCGGTCAGCTGCTCCGCCAGGAACATGCCCTTGTAGATGACCGAGCGGTGACTCAGCGAGCAGATGTAGAAGTCCTTGACCTGGTCGGCGATGACCCGTTTCTCGATGCGTCGGCGGATCACGTAGAGATCGAGCTCGAAGCGCTCGGCCGGGTGGCCGCGCGTGTTGGCGATCATGATCTGCTCGATCTCGGGGCGAGTCGCGTTCGCCTTCTCGCCGATCACGCCGATGTTCACGGGCACTTGGCGCCAGCCATAGATCGAGTAGCCGGAGTTCAGAATCTCCGTCTCGACGATGGATCGGCAGCGCTCCTGGCCATCGAGATCGGTCCGCGGCAGGAAGATCATGCCGACCGCGAGCTGGCCCGGGGCCGGTTCGTGGCCGGTGTGCTTGATGTGCTCGCGGAAGAAGTTCTGCGGGATCTCCACGTGGATGCCGGCGCCGTCGCCGGTCTTGCCGTCGGCATCGACGGCGCCGCGGTGCCAGACCGCCTTCAGCGCATTGATGCCGGCTTCAACTACCGCGCGGCGCGGCTTGCCGTCGATCGCCGCGACGAAGCCCACGCCGCAGGCGTCATGCTCCTCGGCCGGATCGTAGAGGCCCGCCGCCTGCAGATGCGCGGCGTTCGCGCGGAAGCTCTCGACGAAGCGCTCACCCGGGATCTTCGGATGCGAGGTCATTGCGAGCCTCCGTTTAGTCAGCCGCGGCCGCGCGAGCGGCCGTGGTCTTGCCGGATATGTAGCGGTGCATCCGCTCCGCGGCGTCGCGGCCGTCGCGGATGCCCCAGACCACCAGCGAAGCGCCGCGCACGATGTCGCCCGCGGCGAAGACGCCCTCGAGCGAAGTCATCATGGTGCGAAAGTCGATCGCGAGCGTGCCCCAGCGCGTCACCGCGAGATCGGACGCGCCGAAGAGCGCCGGCGCGTCCTCGGGATCGAAGCCGAGCGCCATGATCGCGAGGTCGCAGGGCAGCTCGAAGTGGCTGCCCTCGAGCGGCTGCGGCACCTGGCGTCCCGTGGAATCGGCCACACCCAGATGCATGCGATGCGCGCGCACCGCGCGCACCGCGCCGTCGCCGAGAAAAGCAACGGGTGCCGAGAGCCAGACGAACTCCACGCCCTCCTCCTCGGCGTGCTGCACCTCGCGCTGCGAGCCCGGCATGTTCTTGCGGTCGCGGCGGTAGAGGCAGCGCACGGATTTGGCGCCCTGGCGCACGGCCGTGCGCACGCAGTCCATCGCCGTGTCGCCGCCCCCCACCACCACGACGTGCTTGCCCTCGGCATCGAGCGCGCCGCTGTCGAAAGCGGGCACCGTGTCGCCAAGCCCTTTTCGGTTGGAGGCCGTCAAATAGTCGAGAGCCGCCACGATATTGCCGAGGCCAATGCCGGGGCAGCTCATGTCGCGCGCCTTATAGACGCCGGTCGCGATCAGCAGGGCGTCATGGCGCTCGCGCAAATCCCTGAGGCCGATCTCGCGGCCGATCTCGGTATTGAGGTGGAAGCGGATGCCGCCCGCGGCCAAGATCTCGTGCCGGCGCGCCACCACCGTCTTTTCCAGCTTGAAATTCGGAATGCCGTAGACGAGGAGACCGCCCACGCGGTCGTAGCGGTCGTAGACCTCCACTTGGTGGCCACGACGGCGCAGCTGCTCCGCGGCGGCGAGGCCGGCGGGCCCCGCGCCGATGATGGCGACCGAGGTCGCAAGCTCGCGCGGCGGCTTCGGCGGTTTCACCCAACCGCTCCGGAACGCGGTCTCCGTGATGTACGTCTCGACCGACCCGATGGTGACGGAGTCGAAGCCCTTCTCGATGACGCAGTTGCCCTCGCAGAGCCGATCCTGCGGGCAAATGCGGCCGCACACCTCCGGCATGTTGTTGGTGGCGGAGGCGACCTCGTAGGCTTCCTCGATCCGGCCTTGCGCGGTCAGCTGGAGCCAGTCGGGGATGTTGTTGTGGAGCGGGCAATGGATCTGGCAGAACGGAATTCCGCACTGCGAGCAGCGGCCCGCTTGTGTTTCCGCCTTGGCGCGCTCGAATTCACCGAAGATTTCCCGGAAGTCGCGCGTGCGCTCAGCCGCCTGGCGCTTTTCCGGCATGGCCTTCTCGACCGAGACGAACTGCAGCGACTTCTGAACCACGGGCGCTCCCTCGCTTGGGTGGTCGGCCGACCCGTGACGCAGCCGACCCAAGCCCTTCATGAGCCTTTGCCTGAGATAACTCAAGCAGATGCGATGGAATGGGTCAACTTGTTTTACTAAATTTTCGAAACCATGGTCCAGATTTCGAATTTGCGCGGTGGCGTTGCCGAACCAGTCCGAGATTAGTCCTATTCTGGGACTATCTTTTCAAGAGCGCCTACCCAGCGCGCTTTACCAGCACGCTTTAACGGAAACGAGTTGAGGTACGCCCAACAAATGGAGGGGGTGAGGGACCTCACATCGCTGGCCGCAGAGTGGCGCGACCGCCAGGGCGGAAACGATGGAGGTAAGTCGGTAGGACGAGTTCCAGGGCAGTCGGCGTGATCCCAAGCTGTGCAAGGCCCGGCGCGCCCGGCGTCACGACCGCATCCTTTTGCAGGAGCTTGATCTGGTCGCGCGTGAGAAGCGGCTTGGGCATGAATTCCATGAACAGCGCAGCGACGCTCGCGAGCCCGTAGGGTAGCGTTACCAGCACGCGCCGGCGGCCAATCTCGGCGAGCATCAGCTCCATCAGCTCACGGAAGCTCAGGACGGCCGGTCCGCCGAGTTCGTAGATCTTGCCCTGCGCCTCCGGGCGGTCCAGCGCAGCCGCTACCGCCCGAGCGACGTCACCGACATAGATCGGCTGGAAGCGCGTGGTGCCGCCGCCCACCAGCGGCAAGATCGGGCTCAGCCGAGCCATTCCGGCAAACCGATTGAAGAAATCGTCCTCCGGTCCGAACACCAGGGAAGGCCGCAGGATCGTGGCGGTGGGGAACGCCGCCTTGACCTCGGCTTCGCCGCGAGCCTTGCTGTGGGCATAGGCGGAGTCCGACCGGGGGTCCGCCGTCAGCGCGGAGATATGCACGAAATGCTTTATCCCGGCGGCCGCGGCAAGCCGCGCCAGCCGTGCGGGACCCTCGACGTGGAGCAGCTGGAACCGCTGCCGGCCGCGCTCATAGAGAATGCCGACGGACGAGACCACTGCGATCGAGCCGGCAAGCGCCGCCGTGAGCCCGGCGTCGTTGTCAAGACCGGCATCGAACGGCTCGACCTGGCCGACGTCGCCCATCGGCTGCAGGAATCGCGCCTCCGAGGCGTGTCGGCTCACCGCGGCGATCACGGCGCCGCGCTCCGCAAGCTGCTTCACGACATAGCGGCCGATGAAACCGGACCCGCCGACCACACAGACGCGCCGATTTCGCATGGGAAAATTGCCCTTTTTTCAGCGCCGCTCCGAAGCCGAGGCGGCCGCGGGGCCTCTATACAACAGGCGGCCGCCGCGTGGCGAGAGCACCGCGAGCCGCCACGGCAACCCTCGCGCCCCCAGCAGGAAACATTGACATCGGCGGGCCGCGCCCCTTATCCAATCCTCGCCTGCCCAGATGGCGGAATTGGTAGACGCGCAGGTTTCAGGTACCTGTGGCCGAAAGGTCGTGGAGGTTCGAGTCCTCTTCTGGGCACCATGTTTTCCGCGCCCATCGAGCCGCGACGCCAACCCTCGATGCGCGCGTAGCGCTGGAGGCCGGCTTCCTTGAGCATCCATCTCCATCGCGGCGATCTGCCCCCGGGCCTGAGCTGGGGAGCTGCGGTCGCCGTCGATACCGAGACCATGGGCCTCAATCCCGGCCGCGACCGGCTCTGCCTGGTCCAGCTCTCCGCCGGCGACGGTGTCTGCCATCTGGTCCAGATCGCGCCCGGGCAAACAGAGGCACCCCTCCTGACGGCGCTGCTGACGGATCCGAGGGTACTCAAGATTTTCCATTTCGCACGGTTCGATCTCGGCATCCTCAAACATGCACTCGGCGTCGGCGTGACGCCGGTCTATTGCACCAAGATCGCTTCGCGCCTCGCCCGCACCTTTTCCGACCGGCATGGCCTCAAGGATCTCGCCAAGGACCTGCTCAACATCGAGCTCTCCAAGCAGCAGCAATCCTCGGATTGGGGAGCGGCGGACCTCAGCACCGAGCAGCTCCGCTACGCCGCAGCCGACGTGTTGCACCTCCATCGGCTGAAAGAGCGGCTCGACGAGATGCTGGCCCGGGAAGGGCGCACCGAGCTTGCCAAAGCCTGCTTCGATTTCCTGCCGATTCGCGTCGATCTCGATCTCAGGGGTTGGGCGACCGAGGACATATTCGCCCATTAAGTGATTGAAAAGCGGGCAGGATTGCGGCGTTTTCTGGGTCCCGACCGTGGACTTTCATTGACCTTTCAGGGATGGGCGGCCATAGTGCCGACCTAAGATGCCGTAAGGCCGCGACTTTTCGGGGCTCGATGCGGGGAGTAACGGACGAGGGGCTCGCGTCGGTCGCCAGCCCGGTCCCAACGCAGCTATGGCGCCTTTGACGGATTTGTCAGCCCTTACGCGGGAAGACCATCGCCACATCGAGGCCGCGCGCCGGGTGCTCGCGACCGAGATCGCGGGGCTCACTGAGCTGGCAGCGAGCCTGGATCGCGCCTTCGTCGAGGCGATCGAGACACTCGCCCAGGCCACCGGCCGCCTGATCGTCACGGGCATGGGCAAGAGCGGCCATATCGCGCGCAAGATTGCATCCACGCTGGCCTCGACCGGGACGCCTGCGCTCTTCGTGCATCCCGCCGAGGCGAGCCATGGCGACCTCGGCATGATCGCATCGGGCGATGCGGTGATCGCGCTCTCGAATTCGGGGGACACTGCGGAGCTCGCCCATGTTCTCGCCTATACCCGCCGCTTCCGGATTCCGCTGGTTGCCCTGACCCGGCGCTCGGAGAGCGCGCTCGCCGATGCCGCCGACGTGGCGCTGGTGCTGCCAGCGAGCGCGGAGGCCTGTACATTGGGATTGGCGCCCACGACCTCGACAACGATGATGCTGGCGCTCGGCGACGCCATCGCGGTGGCGCTGCTGGAACGCAAGGGATTCTCGACTGAGGACTTCCAGACCCTGCATCCCGGCGGTCAGCTCGGCCGCCAGCTCTTGCGGGTCGCCGACATCATGCATGAGGGCGAGGCCGTGCCGCTGGTGAAGCGCGGCAGCAGCATGGCGGATACCATCCTGATCATCACCGCCAAGAGCTTCGGCTGCGCCGGCGTGATCGACGAAGCCGGCCGCCTGCTCGGCATCATCACCGACGGCGATCTCCGCCGCCACATGGGAAGCAAGCTCCTCGCCGAGCGGGTCGAGACGGTGATGACCCAAACGCCCAAGACCATCCGACCGCAGGCGCTCGCCGCCGAGGCGTTGGGACAGATGAATGCCCAGGCGATCACCAGCCTGTTCGTGGTGGACGATACCTGGCACCCGCTGGGCATCCTGCATATCCATGACTGCCTGCGGGCGGGGGTGGCATGAGCGTCGGTCCGGAAATCGCCACCGCCGCGCCCGTCGCGGATCGGCCGTTCGGACCGACCAGCAGCCTCCAGCGACGGACGCGCGCCGCTTGGCCGATACACCGGTACAGCCGCTTCGTCGCCGTCATGAAGCTGGCGCTCCCTGCGGCAGCGGTGGCCCTCCTGTTGCTGGTTGCGGTCTGGCCGCGCATCCAATCCGCCATCGAGCGCCTGCACAAACTGCCGCGGATCGACCTCAGCCAGGCGCGCGACCTGCGCATGGTGAACCTGCACTATTCCGGCAGGGATCGACACGACCGCCCCTTCACGGTGATCGCCGACGCGGCGCGCCAGCGCCCGGAGGTGGATGATCTCGTCGAGCTCGAGGGCCCGAAGGCCGACATGACGACCGATAACGACACTTGGCTCGCGCTCACCGCCTATAGCGGACTCTATCGCCCGCAATCGCAGCTGCTCGACCTCTTCGGCGACGTCGAGTTGTTCCAAGACAAGGGCAACGAGTTCAAGACTGACAGCGCGCACATCGACATGGCCAACGGCAGCGCCGAGGGCGACGATCCGATCGAGGGTCACGGTGGCTTCGGCACCATCGAGGCCGAAGGCTTCCGAATCAAGGACAGGGGCGACATCATCACCTTCACCGGCAAGGCGCGGCTCGTGCTCGAGCCCCGCACGAAAGAGCAGCCGTGAGGCGATTGGGGTGTAGGGCCCTTGTTGGCCTCGCCGTGGTTTGGCTGATCGCGCCAGCGGCTTCGCAAGCGCCCAAGCCGCAGCCGGCTCCGCCGGCTGCCTCCAGCGACGGTTCGAACTCGCTGCTCGGTTTCGATCTTGGCGGCGATTCCAAGAAGCCGATGACGATCGAGGCCGATCAAGGCATCGAATGGCAGCAGACCAACCACGTCTATATTGCGCGCGGCCACGCCACCGCCAAACGCGGCAACGGCACCGTGACCGCCGACACGCTCACGGCGCATTACCGGCCCGCGGCAAAGGCGCAGGCCGGATCCCAACAGAGCGACGCGGGCAAGACGGACGTGCTCAACAGCGGCTCGCAAATCTACCTGGTCGAGGCCGACGGCCACGTCGAGCTCTCCGGCGAGACGCAGCACGCCTTCGGCGACCATGGCGTCTACGACGTCGATGCCGGAACCATGGTGCTGACCGGCAAAAATCTCCGACTGGAAACCAAGCAGGACACGGTCACGGCGCGCGACAGCCTGGAGTGGCACGACAAGGAGCAGCTGGCGGTGGCGCGCGGCGATGCGCTCGCCATCCGGGATCAGAAGCGGATTCGCGCCAATGTCATGACTGCCGAGGTGACGCGCGACGATAAGGGCGCTCAGCACATCCGCCGCATCGACGCCGAGGGCGACGTCATCGTCAACTCACAGGATCAGACGGGTCGCGGCGATTCCGGCGTCTACAACGTGGACACCGGCATCACTACGCTGATCGGGCACGTCAAGTTGAACCGCG
>DATMMM010000203.1:0-4706 GCA_035569735.1 Allostellaceae bacterium
CATCATCGCCGGTATGCAGGCGGGCAAATGGGATGTGGCACTCGCCCTCAATCGCACCGCCAAGCGCGCGCTCTCGATCAACTACTCCGTGGCTCCGTGGCAGTACGAGATCTCGTTTGTCTTTAACAAGTCCAACCCGAAGATCAAGCCGGACTGGAAATCAGCCACGGACTTCGACAAGGATGGCATCGTCTTGTCGGTCATGTCGGGTACCGCGCAAGACCACACGATCACCGACCAGATCAAGCACGCCACCATCATGCGTTTGCCCGATGTCGACGCGGCGCGGCTCGCCGTTTCCTCTAAGCGCGCGGACGTCTCGGTCGACGACGCCGACACCAACATGCTGTTCGCCGCCGTCAACAAGGATTGGTCGGGTACGGTCAAGCCGACGCCATCGCTCGCCAAGCAGGGCGTCGCCTACGGCTTCCGGAAATCGGTGCCGCTCGAGCAGATCGAAGCCTTCAATATCTTCCTCGAAGAAGCGGTTGCCGAAGGCCACGTGGCGAATCTCGTCCAGTTCTACGTGAACAAGGTGATCAGCGGCGGGCAGTAGCTCCGCGGCCGGCGACGAGCCGACAGCATGCCGGCTCGTCTCCGCTTTTCACACAGCCAGGGTCATCAACGGCGGTCGAGTGACGCCCGCGAGACGCACGAACGGAGCCCACAAGCGCCTCGACATGTCCGATTGTGGGGCCACTCTCCAGCGTCCGAGAGTTCTTAGGGCCGCATTAACCATTCCGAGTGGAGACTGGCATCCGAGAGAGCAGGACTCGGATGGGCCTGATGCGCGCCAAACCCGTAGTGGGAGCCTCGGCGGTCGCGGAAGTGGAGCTGGCGAAGCCCCGCGAGCCCATGGGCGTGCGCGAGCAGCAGCAGAAGCTGGCCGGAGTTTTGTGGTCCAAGGCCGAGCCCGGCTTCGTCGCCCGCTTCGCGGTGCTCAACCTGATCGGTGCCGCGCTCGTCGCCGCCGCCTGGGCGGAGGGCTTGCTCCTCAAGCCCTTCCAGGCCGACAGCTCCGGCATGTGCTACCTCATCACCGTGCTGTTCGCCTGGGGCCTCGCTTGCTGCCTCCGGCGCGATTGGCAAAGCGTGCGCTGGGTCGGCAATGCGCTGGTCTACCTCGGCATGGTCGGCACGGTCCTGGGACTCATCATCACCGTGAGCGACCTCTCCGCCGACAAGGCCGAGAGCTTCGAGAGCTTCCGGCAGATCGTGACCTCGATCTATGTGGGCTCGGGCACCGCGCTCTACACCAACCTGCTCGCCTGCATCGGCTATCTCTGGCTCGGCACCAACGCCCATCTGCTCGCGCGCCAGGAGGTCTGAGCCATGTGGCGGGGGATGAATGTCTCCTTCCGCGACATGCTGTTCCTGCTGGTGTTCGCCTATCTGGTGATCGGCGCCGTGGCGCTCGCTCACGTCCGCAAGCAGCAGCAGGAGACCTCGGGCGCGACACCGCCCGGCAGCGTCATCGTCGAGCTCCATTGGGACGACAAGATCGACGCCGATGTCGACCTCTGGGTCCAGGCGCCCGGCGACGTGCCCGTGGGCTATTCGAACAAGAGCGGCGTCGTCTTCAACTTGCTGCGCGACGACCTCGGCCATTCCGGCGATCCCCTCTCGATGAATTATGAGATCGCCTATGGCCGCGGCATCTTTGCGGGCGAGTACACCGTCAACGCGCATCTCTACCGCAGCGCCGACC
Source organism: Allostellaceae bacterium (assembly GCA_035569735.1). Taxonomy (GTDB): domain Bacteria; phylum Pseudomonadota; class Alphaproteobacteria; order ATCC43930; family CGMCC-115725; genus DASZHJ01. The sequence goes on from DATMMM010000203.1 coordinate 1,709, forward strand.
ACCGCTTTCCCATACCCGTCCATGCCACCGTCTCCGTGCATGACCCGCAAGACCATGTGCGCCGGATCCTGGAGTCGACGGCGGAGCTCAAATTTCAAGGCCAGGAGATCACGATCTTCCGCTTCAAGCTCGAGAAGGACGGCTCGCTCGTGGCCGGCAGCCTCAACCGCATCCACAAGCCGTTGCGCTCGGCACAGGTCAGTCCGGGGTCGAAACAGTGACCCCGTTCATCCTGGCATTCCTGTCGCTGGCACTGGTGCTGGGCATCTACGCCTTCGTGGGCCTGCCCTTCGGCAGCCGCTGGCAGCGGATCGCGCTCAGCGCCGGCTTCGCGCTGCTGCTCGCGGGCTTGTTCTTCGGCTATTCCGACATGCTTGGCCGGCCGAAATCGACCCGGCTCGAGGTGCTGCGCCAACCGGGCTCGGAACTCAAGGTGCTGGGCTCCTACATCGTGGAGGGCGCGGGCATCTATCTCTGGCTGCAGCTTCCGGACCTGCGCGAGCCCCGCTACTACGTCCTGCCCTGGGACGAGAAAACCGCGAAGGCGCTGCAAACGGCGATCCAGGAAAACGCGCAGGCGCATGGCGGCGGCGTCATGATGCAGATCCCCGTCGAGCGCTCCTGGGAGTGGCGCGATCCCGTGTTCCACCCGGCGCCCCAGCCGAAGCTCCCGGACAAGGGCGGCGCCCCGCCGCCCGTGCTTTACCAGGCCCCCGAGCAGGACATCTGAGCCGCAAAGCGCCCCGGAGCGCCTTCAGGCCGCCGCCGCGATCGGTTCCCCGCTGTTTTCGGGCCCGCCCGCAAGCGCCGCGGCGAGCTCGGCCATGAAGGCGCGACTGTCGCCGGACCAGAAGCGGGGCGCTCCCACGCAGGCCGCGGCCTCGAGCGGCAGCGGCACCACCGCGTCCTTCGGCAGGATGCGGTCGAAGCCGCTGAGCGCGATGGGCACCACCGGCACGCTGGGATGGCGGCGCGCCAGACAGGCGACGCCGGCTTTGAGCGCGCCGACGCAACCGGGCGTTCCGCGCGTTCCTTCCGGGAAGAGAATCAGGATCCCGCCGGCCTCGAGCACCCTCGAGCAGCCGGCCAAAGGGTCGCCCGCGGCCGGCCGCCACGCGCGATCGACCGGTACGGCGCCGAAGATCCGGCGCGCGATCCAGCCTCTGAGCGATCCCGGGCAGAAATAATCCCCCGCGGCCACCGCGTGCAGCCTCGCCGTCTCACGCGGCGAGAACAGCGCGAACAGTGCCAGCGTGTCGAAATGGCTGTTGTGGTTGGCGACCAGGATCGCGGGTCCCGTCCGTGGCAGCCGCTCGCCGTGGCTCACCCTGAGCCCGCAATAGCCGCGGATCAAGGGCCGGACCACGAGCCGCTGACACCAGGCGCGCAGGAGATCGGGCATCGCCGCCGCCTCAGTGCACGAGGGCGAGATAGTGATAGAAGAACGGCGCCGCGAAGACGAGGCTGTCGGCCCGGTCGAGGGCGCCGCCATGACCCGGCAGGAGGCGGCCCATGTCCTTGATGCCGAGATCGCGCTTCACCGCCGAGATCGTCAGCCCCCCGAGGCAGCTCAGGATACCGAGCGCGGCTCCGACGGCGAGTCCCTCGCCGGTGTCAATCGGCGTCAAGTAGGGCGCGAGCAACCCCGACGCCAGCGTGGTGGCGGCAAGGCCGCTCACGTAGCCGGCGATGGTCTTGTTGGGACTGATCGCGGGCACGGCTCGGCGGCGGCCCAAGGTTTTGCCCGCGACATACTGGACGACGTCGCCGATCTGGCACACGAAGACCAGGAACAGCAGCAGGCCCGGCCCGCCCGCGACGTAGGCGAGCGAGGCCGGCATCGCGACCAGCAGCGCCAGGTGCCCGAGCGCCACGATCGCGACCAGAACGCCCCAGATGACCAGCGCCGAGCTGCGCAGGAAATCCTGGGCGCTGCCGCGCAGCGCCGCGACGGAGCCGAGCGTCGCCAGGGCGGCGATCGGCACGATCGCGGCGGCGCCAGCATGGCCGCGCGCGATCCAGCCGTATTGCAGCGGGATGGTCGCGTAGGCGACGAACAGGCCGACGCGGTCGCGGGCGCCGAACGGCGTCACGCTCAGGTATTCACGCAGGACCAGGAAGCTCACCAGGGCCAGGAACGCGAGCGACATGTCCCGGCCGAGGATCAGGCACGCGCTGAAGCTGGCGGCCATGATCCACCAGGAGCGCAGCCGCGCCCGCAGTTCCGGCAGGATCGGCGAGGCGATCGCCCAACCCGGGCCGCCGAAGACATGGGTTGCGGCCATGGCGGCGCCGAGGCTCGAGGTCGCGAGCAGCAGCAGCGCGAAGACCCCCATCAGCACGAAGACGAGAGACGGCGAGAGCGCATCCAGGGTCATGGCGAAACCTCCCTCACCGCACGGCTCAGGCGATTGCCCGCAGTCACCGCGAGCAGACCCAGGATGAGCACCAGCGCCGGCGCGACCCAAGGCGCGGGCGCCAAGCCCAGCGCACAAGACAGCGCGAGCGCGCCAAAAAACGTGCCGCGCGCGACCTTGGTCATCGGCCCATCGGCGCGCCGGGCGCCGCCGAGAGCGAGCGCCGAAAGCCCCGCGACCTCCACCAGCACGCTCAGCATCACCGCCGAGACGAGGAGCGACGCGGGCATTTCAGGCCGAGCCGCCAGCGGCAGATAGAGCGCCATGTCTTCCGCGGGCGTGGCGATCTCGTTGAGCAAGCCGCCCCACGGCGTTGTCATGCCGTGCTCGCGCGCGAGGATACCGTCCATGTGGTTGAGCGCGAGCCGCGCCAGCATCGCCGCCAGGATCGCCAGCAGCGGCCAGGTCGCGGCAGGAAATTCGAGCGCGAGCGCGCCGGCAAGGCTCGAGGCCGAAAGGCTCGCGAGGCTGAGCGTGTTGGGCGTCATGCCGCGGCGATCGAGGGCGCGCGCTGCCGGCCGGAACAGGCGCTGCAAATAAGGCTTGGTATCGGGCAGGTCGAGCATGGGTCCGGTCTCGGC
>DATMMM010000204.1:0-2419 GCA_035569735.1 Allostellaceae bacterium
CACGATGTCGTCCCAGGAATGCCTCGGCTCGATCGGCCGCGCGAGCCCGAGCAGATCATGGCCGGACTGCGCCCGCGCCGCGGCGAAGAGGTCGGCGGAGTCCGGCGCCGCGCCGGGAGCGGCGGCCAGCGCGCCGCGCCACAGCGCGTCCGCCCGCGCCGCCACGACGGCATCGCCGATCTGGTCCGCGGTGAGGCGGAAGCGGCCGGCCAAGGCGTCGATCTCGGCCGGCCCGGCGGCGATGTCGGCCGCCTCCAGCGCCGAGCGCCACTGCGCGCGGCGCCCCTCGAACCGGGCAATTTCGAAAGCGACGGCGACGGCGCCGGCCGTGCCATGCCCCGGCGTCCGCGCCCCGGCGAAGATCACCACCACCCCGCCTTCGGCCGCTGCGGCAAGCAGCGTCCGGCGCTCGCGGCGTCGCTCCTCGCCGTCGAGCGCGTCAATCCCGGAGCAATAAAGGACAGCGCCATCGAGCCGGGCCAGGCGGAACAAGGTGGCAAGGGTGCGGCCCCACGGCTCCCCTCGAGCCAGCGCCCGCTCGAGATCGACAACGAGAAGCGGCGCCGCGAGCGCCTCGGCGGCGCGCCGGCGGCCGGTGCCTGCCGGCCCGTGGAAATGCAGCACCAGCGGCCGCTGCGCCTTGTAAGCCGGCGCCGCGAGTGCGGCGAGCGCACTCGTCGTCGCCGGATCGCCCGGCGCAGACGGCGCGGCGCACGGCGGCACCAGCTCGCAAAATGGCGACAGCGAGGTATCGAGGCCGCCCTGTCCGAGCAGCCGGTGCAGGATCTGAGGGTCGAGCCGCAGATATTGGCCGAGCAGCGGCGGCGCGACATGCGAAGGGTCGGCGACCAGCTCGATCAGACCGTGCCGCAGCAGCGGCGCCTCCGGCAGGAAGCGCCCGCGTTGCTTGAGCTTTTCGGCGGAGTTGCGGCAGAGCAGGTTAAGCGCGAGATCCACGGTCGGCCGCCGCCGCGTCACGTCGTCCTGAAGGTAGCCGTACAGCCGGTCGTAACGCAGGTCGAGCTCCGGCGCCAGCGCGAGCACGAGCACGAGCACGTCGAGGTCGAAGGGTTCAAGCCCGAGCGCATCACGCAGGTGCGCCAATAGCGGCGCCGACGCGCCCTGCCCCATGACGGGGTCTGCCGGCCCCTCTCGGAACAGCAACGGGGTGCCCGGCGGGGTGGCGAGCACGCGCTCGACCTCTTCCGGCGTGATCTGCAGCCCGCGATAGGGGTCGGAGGCCGCTTGCTCGCCAAAGCGCACGCGTGCGGTCTCGACCGCCTGGGTGAGCAGCGCGTCAAGCCGGCGCAGGGCCGGCGCGAGCCCCTCCCAGGCAACATCGCCGTCCGGCGCAATGCTGATCGGCGGAGCGAGGGTCAAGGTCGTCAGCAGGCCCGTGTAGAAGAGACGCTTCTGCGCTATACTGGTCTATGCAACAAAGCAAGGCTATGCTCCGGGCACTCGGGCGACCACCAACCAGCAGGTTGCGATGGTGTGAGAGCCGGACGACTTCTAAATTGCAGGCCGGCAGCGCTCGATACGGGATTTCGCTGGTGGCTCGCGCGTCTCGGTCGCCTCTTCGCGGTAGAGCACGTATCGCGGGTGAAAATTTCGATCTTTCTCATAGAGATACTTACTGGGCTCCGAAGCGCCCTTTGGGCCAAAGAGCAGAGCGTTGAGGCAGCCTACGTCTGGACGAAGCTACTCCCGATACGGCGACCGGACCCGCGGGCGTCTGGTGCGGGCTATTGTCACCGAATCAGCCCACCCGGCCGTCCAGCGACCCTACGGCCCGGATCCGGCGTGTCGTCCGACCGTAGCAGCGCTCGTGGAGTACGCCCGCACCATCATGCCGCGGGTGCTGACACGGGCGGAGAGCAAGCAGTTCTCCCTGGACTAAACCGCCACCAGCATACCTGCCCGCATTTCCAGGGGGCAAACGTGGCGACGTCACTCCGCTTACCGGATAATCTTCTTGCGGTCGACAAGTTCTCTGGACGCCCGCAACTAAGCGCAGCTCCGGCGAAGCGTCCGTGCTTCGCCGGGGTCGAGCCAGTTAGCTCCTGCCATTTACGCCGACGAGACTCGATTGCCCGCTCTCGCCCTGCTGAAAGCCGGCGGTTTTTGCCGAGTAGGCCCGGGGAGTTTCACCCCGAGCCCCTCGCAGATCCGGACTTGAACCTCTCGATTCATCCAGCTCGTGTCACCGCGAAGGCCGCCGCCTTCCGCTGAGCCTTCGGGCTCCTCCCGGTTTGACCCAGTTGGCCCATGCTCAACGGGCGATGACCTGCCCCCTTTGCTCCACGGGCATTACCCCGCTTCATCACTACTACGGGGCAGTCCGCCCCTCTCCGGCGCATCGGTACTTTCGGCCTCACGGTTGGAGCCGCTTGTGCCTTTCCCTTAGCATCGCCGGCCA
>DATMMM010000205.1:0-23699 GCA_035569735.1 Allostellaceae bacterium
CGCAGGTAATCGCCGAGCCGCAGGTTCGCCGTGGGGAAGTTGATGGTTCGGCCGCGCCGGTCGCCCATCTCGACACGGCCCTCGATCTCGAAGGAGCGGCCCAGCAACTGGGCGGCTTGGCGCGTCCGGCCCTCGGCCAGATGCTGGCGGATCCGGGTCGAGGAATAGACCGTGCCGCCGGGCGCCCCGAGCGGCGCCACCACGCTGACGCCGAATCCCCAGCGCTCGCCCAATTGGCGCAACACCTCGGGCGTGCCGCCGCGCTTGTGACCGAAGTGGAAGTCGTAGCCGACCACCGCGTGGCGCGCCGCGAGGCTCTCGACGATCAGCTTGCGCACGAAGTCGTCCGCCGCGACCTTAGAGAACTCCAGGTCGAACGGCAGCACGAAGAGCAGATCGACGCCGAGCGCCTCGATGTGGCGCGCCTTGGCCCGGAACGGCGTCAGGCGAAAGGGCGGCGCCTCCGGGTGGAACACCTGGAAGGGATGCGGCTCGAAGGTCAGCACAGCGAGCCGGGCGCCGAGACCGCGCGCGATCTCGCCGCTGCGGCCGATCACGATCTGATGGCCGAGATGGACGCCGTCGAAATTGCCGATCGCCACCACCGAGCCGCGGTCCGCGGGCTCGAGCACGGCCGGGTGACGCAAGATGCGCATGGGCCGCACGATATCGCGGCCGGCGCGAAACCGGTAGTCGGGAACGCCGCGCCGGCGCGCGGCCCTAGATCCGGTCGGGCACCAAGACGAGGGCGTCGCCGTCGACCACCACGGTCTCGCCGACCTGGATCACGGTCTTGAGCGCGACGCGCGCCTTCTCGCGGATGATGTCGGTGATGGTGACGTGCGCCTCGATGGTGTCGCCGATCCGCACCGGCGCGCGGAAATTCAGATTCTGCTTGAGATAGATGCTGCCGGGTCCCGGCAGCCTCGAGCCGATCACGGTGGAGAGGAAGCTCGCGGTCAGCATGCCGTGGACGATCCGGCTGCCGAACCGGGTCTTCTCGGCGTACTTCTGGTTCATGTGCACGGGATTGGCGTCGCCGGAGACGCCGGAAAACAAAATGATGTCGGCCTCGGTGACGGTGCGCGCGAAGGTCGCGCTCATGCCGACCGAAAGGTCCTCCAGAAGGTATCCGCCGTCCGGGATCGGAAGGCGACGCGTATCATCCATAGGCTCGCTCCAACTAAAGATTGCACCCGGCTTCCGCGATCACCACCGGTCGCGCCATGATTGTGCGGTGCACCTTAATCACTACCGCGGCGCACGGCAAGAATAGCTTGCGCCCTCAATAGTTAATAACGGATCTGCGAATTTCATTCGCAGGAGCAACAAAGATTCAAGAAAACCCCAGGGGCTCACCGCGGCGGTTGCGGGTCGATCGGGGTCTTGCCGGCAAGCCCGAGCGACTGCTCGAGGAGCGCGGCGAAGCCCAGGAGCTCGCCGTCGCCATAGGGCCGGCCCACCATCTGGAGCCCAACCGGCAGTCCGCTCTGGGTGAAGCCGCAGGGGAGCGAGAGCGCGGGGCAGCCCGCGAGCGTCACGGCATAGGTGATGCCGAGCCAGTCCCAATAGGTCTCGAAACGGTGGCCATCGACCGCTTCGAGGTAGGGCTGGTCGACATCGAAGGGCGGCACGATCACGGTAGGCGTCAGCAGCAGATCGTAGCTGTCGAAAAATTGCACGACGCGCTGATAGAGCGCCTCGCGCTCGCGCGTCGCGCGGCCGATCTCCTCGGCGGTGAGGCTGAGCCCCGCCTCGATGTTGGCGATAATGTCGGGCTTGAGCCGCGCGCGGTGCTCACCGTAGATCGGTCCCAGCGAGGTCACGAAGCGGAGCGCGCGCAGAACGCGGAAGATCTCACGGGCACCGCCGAAGTCCGGCGCGGCGGTTTCCACGGTGGTGCCGGCCTCGCCCAGTCGCCGCGCCGCCGCTTCGGCGATTCCGTGCACCTCCGGATCGACCGGCAGGAAGCCCAGTGTCGCCGAGAAGCCCACCTTTTTCGGCTTGCCCGGCCGTCGCGCGCGCTCGAGGAAGGAGCGCCGTGGCGGCGGCCGCGAGAGCGGATCGCGGGGATCGAAGCCCGCCATGGCATCCAGCATGAGCGCCACGTCGGCGACCGTGCGGGCCATTGGGCCGCTGACGGCGAGCGTATCGAACGCATTGGGCGCAGGCCCTTGCGCCACCCAGCCGGGGCTCGGACGCATGCCCACCACCGAGCAGAAGCTCGCGGGTATCCGCAGGCTGCCGCCCAGGTCGCTGCCATTGGCGAGCCAGACCATTCCGGTTGCGAGCGCCACCGCCGAGCCGCCGGAGGAACCGCCGCAGGTGAGCGCAGTGTTCCAGGGATTGCGCGTCTTGCCGAACACCTCGTTGTAGGTGTTGGCGCCGGCGGTGAACTCCGAGACGTTCGAGCGCGCGATCACGATGCCGCCGCGCCGCTCCAGCGTCTCGACCTGGATATCCGAGACCTCCGGCACGAAGTCCGCGAAGATCGGCGAGCCCTGGGTCGAGCGCACGCCCGTCACGTTCATCGAGTCCTTGATGGCGATCGGCAGGCCGCCGAGCCAGCCCGGCGAGCCGCGCTCGGCCTTGACGGCGCCCATGCGGCGCGCGTGGTCGCGCGCGTGCTCGACGCACAGCGTGGGGAGCGCGTTCACCGCGGGATCGACCGCGCGGATGCGCGCGAGCGCGGCGTCGATCAGCTCCGAGGGCGTGACCTCGCCCTGGCGCAGCAGCTCCACCACCTCGACGGCGGTGCGCCGGATCAGCACGTCGCCTTCGGCCATGAGCATCCTCCTGCGCCAGTGCGCGCGGGCGGACGCTAGCGAGCGGAGCCGAGGCGCGTCAATCGTGCTGGCCAAGGAACCCCCGCAGCGGGGCTCAAACCCTTGTCTGAGCAAGGCCCTTCGCTCATGGCTCCCGCGAGGGTAAGCTCCGGCCGCTTCGTTGCCGCCGGGAGATCCTTGCCAGCCATGGAATCCGACGCCGCCGCGCCGCTTCGCGAGGCCTGGTATTTCGCCCTGCCCGGCAGCGCGCTCAGGCCTGGTCAGATGGCGCCGAAGACCGTGCTGGGCGAGCCGCTCGTCCTGGGCCGCGCGGGCGACGGCGCGGTCTGGGCCTTACGCGACATCTGCCCGCACCGCGGCATACCCTTGCGCTTCGGCCGCTTCGACGGCGCGGAGATCGAGTGCTGCTATCACGGCTGGCGCTTCAGCCCCGAGGGGCGTTGCACCGCGATCCCCTCGCTCGCCGAGGGCCAGGCGTTCGACGCCTCGAAGATCCGCGTCAAGGCCTATCCCGCGCGCGAGGTGCAGGGGAACCTCTGGATCTACATGGGCGAGGATCCCGCGGCGGCGCCGGAGATCCCCGAAGTGCCGGGGCTCGGCGACGGTGCCGCGCCAGGCATGTTCGAGAGCGTCCGCTTCCCCTGCCCGATCGATCATGCGGTGGTGGGGTTGATGGACCCCGCGCACGGGCCCTTCGTGCACCGCGCCTGGTGGTGGCGCTCGAAACGCTCGATCCACGAGAAGGCCAAGGCCTTTGCCGCCTCGCCCTTCGGCTTCACCATGCTGCGCCACGCGCCGAGCTCGAACTCCAACGCCTATCGGCTGCTGGGCGGCAAGCCCGAGACCGAGATCACCTTCCGTCTGCCGAGCGTGCGCGTCGAGCACATCCGCGTCGGGCGCCACAGCGTCGCCAATTTGACGGCGGTGACGCCGATCAGCGCGCAGGAGAGCGAGATCAACCACGCGATCTACTGGTCGATGCCGTGGCTCACCCCCTTGAAGCCGCTGCTGCGCCCCTTCGTGCGCGCGTTCCTGCGCCAGGACCGCGACATCATGGTGATGCAGCAGGAGGGCCTCAAATTCGATCCGCCGCTCATGCTGATCGACGACGCCGACCGCCAGGCCAAATGGTACTACCGGCTCAAGAACGAATACCGCCGCGCCCGCGCCGAAGGGCGCCCGTTCGAGAACCCCGTCCAGGACCGCGTGCTCCGCTGGCGGAGCTGAGGCCGGGCGTCACGGGGACGCGTTCTCTTGCACCGTGCTCCAAAAGGCTCCATCGTCGGCAAAACACCGGCTCGATGAGCCGCGGTGAGGAACGATAGGAGGTCGGTCATGACAGGCTTCACGCGGCGCCGCTTTGCCGGCGCAGTAACGCTTGCACTCCTGGTCGCTTGGTTCGCGAGCGGGCCGAGCCCGGCGGCGGCCGAAAAGGTGCTGCGCATCGCCAATCAGGGCGAGCCCGAGACGCTCGACCCGCAGAAGACCTCGACCACGGTCGAGTCCAACGTGCTGCGCAACCTCTTCGAGGGGCTGGTGGTGCAGGATCCCAAGGGCAATGTGGCGCCGGGCGTCGCCGAGACTTGGACGGCGAGCGAGGACGGCGTCGCCTATACTTTCAAGCTCAGGGCGGACGCCAAGTGGTCGAACGGCGACCCCGTCACCGCCGGCGATTTCGTCTTCTCGCTCCGGCGCATCCAGGATCCCAAGACCAAGTCGCAATACGCCGAGGTGCTCTACCCCATCAAGAACGCGCAGGAAGTCAATACCGGCAAAGCCGAGTTGAGCGCGCTCGGGGTAAAGGCGGTCGATGCCAAGACGCTCGAGATCACGCTCAAGGCGCCGACGCCCTATTTCCTGCAACTGCTCACGCATCAGACGGGGCTGCCGGTCAACGAGAAGGTGGTGACCGCGCTCGGCGACGAGTGGGTGAAGCCCGGCAAGATGGTCTCCAACGGCGCCTACATGCTGGATGACGTGAAACCGGCCTCGCACATCAAGATCGTGAAGAACCCGAACTACTGGGGCGCCAGCAAGGTCGCGATCGACACGGTGATCTTCGATCCCAGCGAGGACCGCGCCGCGGTGCTGAAGCGCTACCGCGCCGGCGAGTTCGACATCGTCTACAACGACCTGCCGAACGACCAACTCGCCTGGCTCAAGGAGAACATGCCGAAGGACCTGCACATCGCGCCCTATGCCGGCGTCTACTACTACACCTTCAACACCGCCAAGCCGCCGCTCAACGACCTCCGCGTGCGGCAGGCCTTGACCATGGCGGTCAACCGCGAGGTGCTGGTCGACAAGATCACGCTCGCGGGCGAGCTCCCGGCCTATGGATTCATTCCCGACGGCACCGCCAATTACACCTCGCAGAGGGTCTCCTGGGCGAAGCTCAGCCAGGCCGAAAAGGACGCCGAGGCGTCGAAGCTCATGAAGGAGGCAGGCTACGGGCCGGAGAAGCCGCTCAAGCTGCAGCTCGCCTACAACACGTCGGAGAACCACAAGAAGATCGCGGTGGCGATCGCCGCGATGTGGAAGAAGCTCGGCGTGGACGTCGACCTGGTCAATACCGAGCTCAAGGTGCATTACGCCAATCTGCGCCAGGGCGATTTCGAGGTCGGGCGCGCCGGTTGGATCGCCGACTATAACGATGCGCAGAATTATCTCTTCCTGTCGCAGACCTCGACCAAGCAGCAGAACTACGCGAAGTTCTCCAACCCCGAGTACGACAAGCTGATGGATCAGGCCGCGGTCACCAGCGACGTGCCCAAGCGCGCCCAGCTCATGCAGCAGGCCGAGACCATCCTCCTCAAGGAGTTGCCGGTGCTGCCGATCTATTTCTACGTCTCCAAGAACCTGGTCAGCACCAAGGTCAAGGGCTGGGAGGACAACCCCTTCAACGTCGTCTATGTCCGCAACCTCTCGCTCGCGGATTAGCAGATAGACGCAGGTTTCTTGCTGGAAGCAACCCACCAAAACCCTCTCCGCCCGCCGCTTGCGGGGGAGAGGGTGCGAGCGCAGCGAGCGGGTGAGGTGGATCTCGATGGCAGATGCAATCGTGCCGCGGAAGCACACCTCACCCTCCCAGCGCTGCGCGCCGGGTCCCTCCCTCTCCCCGATGTGCGCGGAGAGGGGCCAATACGCAGCTTAGCCTCAGCATGCTGGCCTACTCGCTAAGGCGGCTCGGCGGCGCGATACCGACGCTGTTCGTGGTCATGACCGTGTCGTTCTTTATGATGCGGCTGGCGCCGGGCGGGCCGTTCGACCGCGAGCGCATGCTGGCGCCCGCGGTCGAGGCCAACATCAAAAAGGCCTACAACCTCGACCAGCCGCTCGTCGTGCAGTACGGGCTCTACCTTTCGAAGGCGCTCAAGGGCGACCTCGGCCCCTCCTTCAAGTATCAGGACTATACGGTGGTCGAGCTGATCTCGAGCGGCTTCCCGGTCTCCTTCGAGATCGGCATCGCCGCGATCGTGCTGGCGGTGATCGCGGGCGGCGGGCTCGGGATTTTTGCCGCGCTCCGGCAGAACAGCGGCGTCGATCATGCCGTGATGGCGACCGCGATGATCGGCATCACCGTCCCAAATTTCGTGATGGCGCCGGTGATGACGCTGATCCTCGGCGTCTATCTGCGGCTCCTGCCGGTCGGCGGATACGGCGGCGGCAGCCTCCGCAACCTGATCCTGCCGACCGTGGCGCTCGCTTTGCCGCCGGTCGCCTATATCGCGCGGTTGACGCGCGCCAGCATGATCGAGGTGCTGCGCTCCAACTACATCCGCACCGCCCGCGCCAAGGGTCTGCCGGGCCGCCTGGTCGTCGGTCGCCATGCGCTTCGCGCAGCCTTCCTGCCGGTGGTGTCCTATCTCGGACCCGCGATCGCCGGGATCATCACGGGCTCGGTGGTGATCGAGACCATCTTCGGCATACCCGGCATCGGCCGATATTTCGTGCAGGGCGCTCTCAACCGCGATTACATGCTGGTGATGGGGGTGGTGATCTTCTACGGCGCGCTGATCATCCTGCTCAATCTGCTGGTCGACCTCGCTTATGGCTTGCTCGACCCGAAGATCCGCTATGACTGAGGCGGCGCACCCGCAAGCATCCGCAAGCCTCGAGGAGATCGCAGGCCGCTCGCTCTGGCAGGATGCACTGGGGCGGCTCAAGCGCAATCGCGCGGCGGTGGTGAGCCTCTTCGTGCTCGGCGTCATCGCGCTGCTGGCGGTCTTCGCGCCCCACCTCTCGCCGCATCCTTTCGACGAGGTCTATTGGGACGCGATACGCGCACCGCCCGATTTCGCGAATGCGCACTGGTTCGGCACCGACGCCAACGGCCGCGATCTCTTCGTGCGCACGCTCTATGGCGCGCGCGTGTCGCTGTCGGTGGGCCTGGCCGCGACCTCGGTGAGCCTGGTGATCGGCGTGACCTATGGCGCGATCGCCGGGTATTTCGGTGGTCGCATCGATAGCACGATGATGCGGCTCGTCGATGTCCTGTACTCGCTGCCGTTCCTGTTCTTCGTGATCCTGCTCATGGTGGTGTTCGGGCGCCACATCGTACTGATCTTCGTCGCCATCGGCGCGGTCGAATGGCTCACCATGGCGCGCATCGTGCGCGGGCAGACGCTCTCGCTGAAGCGACGCGAGTTCATCGAGGCGGCGCGCGCGGGCGGCGTCTCCACGGCCAAGATCATCCGGCGCCACATCATCCCCAACACCATCGGCCCGGTGATCGCCTATTCGACGCTGACCATTCCGCAGGTGATCCTGACCGAGAGCTTCCTTTCCTTCCTCGGCCTCGGCGTGCAGGAGCCCTATACCAGCTGGGGCGTTCTGGTGAGCGAGGGTGCCGCGCAGATCGAGAGCGCGCCCTGGATGCTGATCTTCCCCGCGGCCTTCCTAGCGGCGAGCCTGTTCTGCTTCAACTTCATCGGTGACGGGCTGCGCGACGCCTTCGATCCGCGCGACCGCTGAGCCCGAGATGGCGCTCCTGGAGGTCAAAGCGCTCAACACCCGTTTCGACACGCCCGAGGGCGAGGTCAAGGCGGTGACCGACGTCAGCTTCAGCGTGGCCGAGGGAGAGGTGATCGGCGTGGTCGGGGAGTCCGGCTCAGGCAAGAGCCAGGTGTTCCTCACCATCCTAGGGCTCCTGGCGGCGAACGGCCGCGCAACCGGCAGCGCGCGCTTTGGAGGGGTCGAGCTCCTCGGCATGCGAGCGGACGCGCTCAACCGCATCCGCGGCAGCCGCATCGCCATGATCTTCCAGGACTCCATGACTTCGCTCAATCCCTATCTCCGGATCAGCCGGCAGATGACCGAGGTTCTGGTCACCCACCGCGGCATGAGCGAGGCCGAGGCGCGGTCCGCCGCGATCGCGCTCCTCGAGCGCGTGCGCATCCCCGAGGCGGCGCGCCGCATCGACATGTACCCGCACGAATTCTCCGGCGGCATGCGCCAACGCGTGATGATCGCGATGGCGCTGCTCTGCCAGCCGGACCTGCTGATCGCCGACGAGCCCACCACCGCGCTCGACGTCACCATCCAGGCGCAGATCCTCGATCTCATGCGCGAGCTCAAGCGCGGCAGCAACACCGCGATCGTGCTGATCACCCATGCGCTCGGCGTGGTGGCCGGGCTCTGCGACCGCGTCCTCGTCATGTATGGCGGCCGCATCGTCGAGGATGCGCCGGTGCGCCAGATCTTCTACGAGCCGCAGCATCCCTATACGCAGGGGCTGCTGCGCTCGACGCCCCGCCTCGACGAGGCGAAGGCCGAGGAGCTCCGCACGATCCCGGGCCAACCGCCCAATCTGCAGCGCCTGCCGCCCGGCTGCGCCTTCAGCGAGCGCTGCGCCTGGCGCATGGAGCGCTGCCGGATCGAGGAGCCGGCGCTGCGCGAGACCGGGATCGGACGGCGCAAGGCCTGTCATCTCGAGCGTCTGGACCCACCGGCATGAGCGCCGAGGCGCCGCTCCTGGAGGTGCGCGACCTCAAAGTGCATTTTTCCGTGAAGCCCCGGCGCGGGTTGCTGGCGCCTCCGACGGTGCTCAAGGCCGTGGACGGCGTCAGCTTCCGCGTGGCGCCCGGCGAGACCCTGGGCGTGGTCGGCGAATCCGGCTGCGGCAAATCCACCCTCGGCCGTGCCATCCTGCAGCTGATCCCCGCGACATCAGGCGAGGTGGTCTGGCTCGGCCGCCCGATCCAGGGCCTCGACACGAAACAGATGCGGCCGCTGCGCCGCGACATGCAGATCGTGTTCCAGGATCCGCTTGCGGCACTCGATCCCCGCATGACCGTGGGCGAGATCATCGGCGAGCCGCTCGACACCTTCATGCCGTCGATCCCGAAAGCCGAGGGGAAGGCGCGCGTGCAGGAGATGCTGGCAAAGGTGGGCCTGAGCCCGCACATGCTGAACCGCTATCCCCACGAATTCTCCGGCGGCCAGTGCCAGCGCATCGGGATCGCGCGGGCGATGATCCTCAACCCCAAGCTCGTGGTCTGCGACGAGCCGGTCTCGGCGCTCGACGTGTCGATCCAGGCGCAGATCATCAACCTGCTGATGCGGCTGCAGCGGGAATTCAATCTCTCGCTGATCCTGATCTCGCACGATCTGAGCGTGGTCCGCCATATCTGCCATCGCATCCTGGTGCTCTATCTGGGCCGCGTGATGGAGGTCGCGAGCCGCGACGAGCTTTATGCGAGTCCGCGGCATCCCTATACGCAAGCGCTGATCTCCGCCGTGCCGATTCCGGATCCCGATCTCGAGGCGGCAAAGCCGCGCATCGTGCTGAGCGGGGACCTGCCCTCGCCCTTCGATCCCCCGAGCGGCTGCCTCTTCCGCACCCGCTGCCCGAAAGCGACCGCGCTCTGCGCGGAGGTCGTGCCGGCCGAGGAGCGGCTCAGCGCGGCGCACCGCGTCGCTTGCCACCACTGGCGCGACTAGATTCGCACAGCGCTCTTGACAGGCAACCATTTGGTTGCATATTATCCCACATGAGCATGGACGCCGTGTTCAAGGCGCTCGCCGATCCGACCCGGCGCGCGCTGCTGGATGCCCTCCGTGCCCGGAACGGACAGACGCTGAGCGAGCTCTCGGAGCGCCCCGACATGACCCGGCAGGCCGTGACCAAGCACCTCGCCATCCTGGAGGCCGCCAATCTGGTGGTGAGCCAGAAGCGCGGGCGCGAGAAGCTGCATTACCTCAACCCGGTTCCGATCAACGACATCGCCGAGCGGTGGATCGACAAGTTCGAGCGCGGGCGCCTGCGCGCCCTCGCAGACCTCAAACGCACACTGGAAAGGGAAGGCCGATGAGCGACAGGTTCGTCTACGTCACCTATATCCGTACCACGCCGGAAACGCTGTGGGATCACCTGACCAAGCCCGAATTCACCCGCGTCTATTGGCACGGCGTCTGGGCCGACTGCGAGTGGAAACCGGGCGCGCCCTGGCGGCTCGTGTTCGCGGACGGCCGGGTTGCCGACACCGGCGAGGTCGTGGAGATCGAGCGGCCGCGGCGCCTGGTGCTCAAATGGCGCAACGAGTTCAAGCCGGAACTCAAAGCAGAAGGATATTCCCGCGCCACCTTCGTGCTCGAGCCCATGGGCGAGACGGTCAAACTCACCGTGACTCACGAGATCGACCGCAGCGGCTCGAAGCTCATCGAAGCCGTCTCCGGGGGCTGGCCCAGCATCCTCTCGAGCCTCAAGAGCCTCATCGAGACCGGCAAACCGCTGCCGAGCCAGAAGGCGGCGTAAGCCAACCTCCGCACCCGTCGCCGGCCCCGCCGGACCGTGCCTATACTCGCCTAGGGGCCGGCGGCGGAGGGCGTGATGGTGCGATCGACCGGAATAGGACTCCTGGCGGCGGGGCTGCTGCTGGGATCGAGCCTCGCGCAGGCGAGCACGCTCCGGATCGCGCTCAACGAGGACCCGGACGCGCTCGATCCTGCCAGCGGCGTCTCCTTCGCCGGCCGCGTCGTCTTCGCCAGCCTCTGCGACAAGCTGGTCGACATCGACGCCCAGCTCAACTACCTGCCGCAGCTCGCGACCCAGTGGTCGTGGTCGGCCGACAACCTCACCCTCACCATGAAGCTCCGGCCGGGCGTCACCTTCCAGGACGGCGAGCCATTCGATGCCGCCTCGGTGAAATACAACATCGAGCGCTACCAGACCGCGGCCTTCTCCAAGCGCAAGACGGAGCTGAAGCAGGTGAAGAGCGTCGAGACGGTCGATCCGCTGACCGTGGCGTTCCATCTCTCCGAGCCCAGCGCGCCGTTGATCGGCGTGCTCTCCGACCGGGCCGGCATGATGGTGTCGCCTAAAGCCGGCGCCGCTGATGGCGAGAAGTTCGGCGCCAATCCTGTGTGCGCGGGCCCCTACAAGTTCCGCTCGCGCGTCGCGCAGGAGAAGATCACGGTCGAGACGTTCGAGCGCTATTGGAACCGGGCCGCCATCCACATCGACGCGATCGAGTTCGTACCCGTGCCCGACAGCGCCGTGCGCCTCGCCAATCTGAAATCCGGCGGCTTCGACATCATCGAGCGTGTGCCGCCGACCGACGCACCCGCCATCGCGTCCACGCCGGCGTTGAAGCTGGTGGAGAGCCCGGCGACGCTCTACTACCACCTCTCGATCAACCTCGCGGGACCTCACGTGTCGAAGCCGCTCGCGCAAGACGCACGGGTGCGCGAGGCGCTCGACGTCGCGATCGACCGACGGGTCCTGAATCAGGTGGTGTTCAACGGCAAATACGTGCCCAACAACCAGCCGATCGTGCCGGGCGCGACCTACTACGATGCGGACATTCCAGTACCGGCGCGCGACCTCGCGAAGGCAAAGCGGCTGCTCCAGGAAGCCGGCATCGAACATCCCGCCTTCACAGTGCTGGTGGCGAACAGCCCGATCGACCAGCAGGTGGCGCAGGTGATCCAGTCGATGGTCGGCGAGGCCGGCTTCGACATGAAGATCGAGTCGGCCGAGGCCAACACGCTGGTCGCGGCAGCCCAGAAGGGCGATTATCAGGCGACGCTCGTGTTCTGGAGCGGCCGGCCAGACCCCGACGGCAACATCAGCATCTGGCTGCAATGCGACGGCTCGCTCAACTGGGGCCATTACTGCAACCCCAAACTCGACGCGGCGCTCGCCCAGGCGCGCCAAGTGACCGAGCCCCAGGAGCGGCTCACATTTTACAAAGAGGCGGCGAGCCTCTATCTCACCGATCGCGCCTACCTTTTCCTCTATCACATCACCTGGATCTGGGGCACGACGGCGCGGCTCGACGGCTTCTCGCCGGGCGTCGATGGTCTGATCCGCCCGCAGGGCATGACGCTCAAGCCCTGAGACTGCGCAACCGGGTTGCCGCCGGGGGGATGCGCGCCTATTACTGGCGCGCAAGGCCCCGCTCCGGAGATCTCATGACCGCGCCTTCCCCAAGCGCCGCCGCGGCGCTGCTGCCCGTTCTCAAATTCGACCGCGACGGGCTCATCCCGGCCGTGGCGCAGCAGCACGATACCGGCGAGGTGCTGATGCTCGCCTGGATGAACCGCGACGCCATCGCCGAGACGCTGGCGACCGGCCAGGTCACTTATTTCTCGCGCTCGCGCCAAGCGCTCTGGCGCAAGGGCGAGCGGTCGGGCCAGGCGCAGCGGCTGGTCCAGCTTCGCGTCGATTGCGACGGCGATACGCTGCTCTTGCGGGTGGACCAGACCGGCGCCGCCTGCCACACGGGAACGCGCAGCTGCTTCTTCCGCGCGGTCCGCGGGAACAGCCTCGAGCGGATCGCCGAGCCGATCGTCGATCCGCAGACGCTCTACGGCGCGGAGGGCTGAATCGCATGCGGTTCGTCGTCGCGATGATGAAGCACGAGACCAACACCTTCTCGCCGATCCGCACGGACTGGCGGCGGTTCGAGGAATGGGGCGCCTATTTCGGCACTGACGCACGCCGCGCCTATGAGGGCACCGCGATGCCCTTCGGTGCCTATTTGAAGCTCGCGCGCGAGGTCGGCGCCGAGGTGGTGACACCGGTCGCCGCCGAGGCGATGCCGAGCGGGCCCGTGGAGAAATCCGCCTACGAGATGATGGTGGCACCGATCCTCGAGGCGGTGCGCCGCGGCTGCGATGCGGCTTTCCTCGACCTGCACGGCGCCATGGTGGCGGAGACCACGCCCGACGGCGAGGGCACGCTCCTCGAATCGATCCACGCCATCGCGCCCGATCTGCCGATCGCGGTCACCTGCGACCTCCACGCCAATCTGACGGAGGCGATGGTGCGCAACTCGACGGCGCTTATCGGCTACAAGACTTATCCGCATGTCGACATGGAGGTAGTGGGCGAACAGGTGGGCCGCATTCTGCTCCGCGCGCTCGAGGGCGAGATCCATCCGCTGATGGGCTGGGACCGCCGGCCGCTGCTGGCGCAGACGCTCCGCATGGGCACCGACGACGAGCCCTTCAAGACGCTGATCGGGCAGGCGCGCGAGGAAGAGGCGAAGGGCATGCTCGCGGCCACCGTCTTCGGCGGCTTCCCGCTCGCCGATTTCGCCGACGCCGGCATGTCCGCGATTTGCATCGCCGATGGTGACCGGGAGGCCGCGAGCACATCGGCACGGCGCCTCATGGAGACCGCCTGGGAGCAGCGGCAAGAGCTGCTCTATCGGCCGGAGCCGCTCGCTGAAGCGGTGGCGCGCGCCAAAGCGATCGCCGGCGGGCCCGTGCTGCTGCTCGACCACGCGGACAACGTCGGCTCCGGCGGCACCGAGGACGTGATGACGGTGATCGCCGAGGTGCTGCGCCAGGGCCTGGATGACGTGGCGGTGGCCGCGGTCTGGGACCCCGCGGCGGTAGAGCAGATGGCGAAGGCGGGCGTTGGCGCCAGTATCACGCTCAAGCTCGGCGGCCGCACCGACATGCCCTCGGTCAAGCTCAAGGGTGCGCCGCTTTCGATCACCGGACGCGTGCGCGCGCTCACCGACGGCGAATGGATCGTGCGCGGGCCCATGTACACCGGCGTCACCGTGCGGATGGGACCCACCGCCGTGCTCGACACCGGCACGATGCAGATCGTGGTGGTGTCGCGGCATCACGAGCCCTGGGACCTCGGCGTCTTCACCAGCGTCGGAATAGACCCGCGCGCCAAGCGCTACCTTCTGCTGAAATCGCGGATCCACTACCGCGCGGGCTTCGCGCCGCTCGGCCGCGCCACGATCACCCTCGACGGCGAGGGCGTCACCACCTCCGACAATTCCCGGCTCGATTACGCCCGAGTCCGGCGCCCGATCTTCCCAATCGACCGGTTGAACGCGCCGCCAGGACTGCGGCAGTGACCCGACCGGCACGCACCGGCTGGTTTTACCCGGAGGGATGGCGCGCTACCGGAGCCGCACTAAATAAACCGGTTGCGCCGCGGTTCTGCGCCGCGGCGGCGTTTCTGATGGAAATAATTATGCACGCGCAACGTTATAGGACCGGAGGTTTTGCGGGGATTCGCTCTTGCGGTTACCCCTGGAGGTCAGACTATGCGCGTCAAAACTGTGTTCGCAACGCTCCTTATGGCCGGTCTGGGACTGGGCTTGTCCGCTTGTTACGTGGCACCCGGGCCGGACTACGCCTATTACGATCAGGGTTACTCGGGTTACTATGGGGCTCCCGCCTATTACGGCCCGGCCTACTACGGTGGTTATTACGGGCCCTCGGTCGGTTTCTACTATGGAGGACGATGGAATCGCGATCGCCGTTGGCACTGATCCTCATTGAGCCCGCGCGGGTCGCCCGCGCTTTTCGCCGAGGGAAAGCGCGGGCGGCCCGCGTCACATGAGTTCCCTATGGTGGCGCCGGCGCGATCTCCTGATCGCGACCGGGCTCTGCATCTTGCTGCCGGGCAGCCTCAAGGCGGCCCAGGTCTCGATCGCGCAGCCATCCTTTCCGCGCCGTCTCAAGCTCAAGAACGTCCACACGGGCGAGACCTTCGACGGTCCCTATCGCGACGAAACCGGGCCGATCGCGAGCGCGGTCGCCGATTTGGCGACGTTTCTGCGTGACTTCCACGTGAATAAAATCGGGCCGCTCGACGTCGGCACGCTCGATTTCCTGGCGGACGTCATGGGCGCCATCGGCGAGAGCAGTGCCTCGGTGCTGTCCGCCTATCGCACGCCCGAGACCAACGCGCGGCTGCGCGCGACCATGTTCGGCGTCGCCGAGAAGAGCCAGCACTTGTACGGGCGGGCGATCGACGTCTCCTTCGATCGAGGGCTCCTCGATGCCGAGACCGCGGCCCGCCGCATGGCGCGTGGCGGCGTCGGTTGGTACCCGCGCTCGCATTTCGTGCATCTCGACACCGGACCGACACGGAGTTGGGAGATGGACGGCACGGGTCTCGACCGCATGCTCTCGGCCGGCGGATACGGCGGGCGCGCCCGCCCCGAACTCAGCGTCGCCGACCGGCTGGCACGCCACCGCGCGCTCGCGCGCAGCGAGTTCCTGCACCGGCGTCGATAGCCAAGTCAGCGCGGGCAGTAGAGATTGCGCTGGACTTCGGCGAGCACGACCGGATCGAAGACCGTGCCCGCGCAGCTGGCGTCATAGTCGGCGACCGCGCTGTTGTAGCGCTCGACGGCGGCGGCGTAGGCGGGCGTTGCCTCATTCTCGAACGCGAGCCGCGCCGCGTCGCGCTCATCGAGCAGCCTCTGGAACGATTCGATGGCGTCCCGGTCATGGACATTCATCCGCGGGCGCACGGCATCGACCTGCCCTTCGAGCGCTGCATAGCGCTGGCGCGACTCCTCGTAAAGCTGCCACTGCTGATCGAGCGCCGCCTTGAGGTCGTCCACGAGCTGATTCTGACAGAGACAGTGCGTGATTTGCTCGGGCGATTGGAGCAACGTCTGTGCTTCGGCCGGAGCCGCGATGCCCGCGGTCGAGGCGAGCGCGATCACGAGCCGTCGCCAGGTTCTTGAAGCCGTAGCCATGGGTGCCTTCCGGAGAGTGCGCGATGCGAAGCCTAGCGGCTCGCCCGCCGGAAGGAAACCGCGACTCGAAGGCGGCTGTGACCGCTGAGCAGGCTCACTAGGGCGATTTGCCGCCTAGGCCTTCGACGCGCACCGCTTGGTAGTCACCGGGCAGCAAGGTCGCCGTCGCGCTGCCGCCTCGGATCGCGGTGTCGGCGGTCTTCAGGACCGTATAGGTCGATTTCACGATCAATCCAGAGCTCGGCGCATACCAGAACAGGCGTTTGGCCCACTGACTGCCCGAGCCGGTCTCCTCTTGCTCCACCACGACAGTCGCGAAGGTTCCGGCCGGGGTCGAAACGGTTTCCGTGCGCAGAACCGTGAATCGATGGGTCAGATAGGCGCCGCTTAGGCTCACCGAGATCGTCTGCACCTTGCCCGGTGTCAATGGCCAGAGCTTGTCGAGGCCCGCGTCAAGAAACTTCGTGTCGTCGGCGAAGGCGGCGAACTTCTCGGCGTCCTTGTAGGCCTGATCCATGTAGGCGCAGCGGAAGCCGCTCTCGCCCGCGAATTTCAACGAGGTGCCATTGCTGTATTGAATGAAGGTGCCTGGCCTCGGGCACCGGAACCCACCTTCTCCGGCCGCGCTCGCCCCCACCGCAGGCGCCGATGCCGTCGTGACCACGGCGGGCGCTGTCGACACCGCCGGGCTCGGGTTGAGAGAGGCAGCGGGCGGCGCTGCCGGTTTCGCGGGCGCCGCCTGCGCCGGCGCTGGCGGCGTCGGGGCTGCCCAGGCAATCTGCGGCGTCGGCGCCGCGCGCTCCGGGGTGGGCGGGCTGCCCGAGCCCGCCGGATCGCCCATGATGACGAGTGCGTGCTTTTTGTTGTCGATGGTCCATGCCGGCAATCTCGAAAGAAAGCTCTGACCGAGCAGAAGGCTGCCCTGGACCGGTGACACGTGTGCGGTGACATTGCTGACGACGTGGTCTCCGACCCTCAATTCGTGGAGGATGAAAGCCTCGCTCGGAAGCTTCGATCCATCCGCCAGGACATAGGTCTTCGTTCCGATGAAGTCGGCTCTGGAAATGGTACCCGCGCGCGTAAGTGTCTGCACGACGTCGGCGGGAATGGCGACATCCGAGGCGCCGCTATCGAGAACGAAATTGAAACTCATTCCGCCGTTGACCTGGACAGGCACCAGGAGATTGCCGCTTGCCGACTCGAGCTTTATCGTATCGACGGCAGCAGGGTTGGCAGCCGAAGTCGCAGCGGACGGCTCCGGTCCCGGCGCCGCCCGAGCGGACGGCGGCGCGCTTCCCTTGGGCATGGCAATGGATGCGACCTCAAAGGACGTTTCCGGGCCATAGCCCTGCCGAGTCTCGTGCTTGAACTTGATCCAATAGCCCAGCTCCGGCGCGAACCAGACCGTGGTGGCCCACGCGCCGAGCCATTTGCCCCTCACTTGGCGATGCCATTCGATCATGACGGTGTCGAAGGTGCCCGCGGGGGTCACCAGCTTCTCTTGGCCGATCACTCTCACGGTGTTGTCGTAGTAAGCGTCCTTGATCGAGTCTACGAGAACGCCGGCCGCGTTTGCCGTCGTGCTCGACGTCATGAAGTCGACCTGGTTGCCGACGCGCCACGGGAACAAACGCTCGCCGTGGTTCTGCTCCAAATCGGAGGCCGGCGCCGTGAGCCCGAGAAACTGCGAAACCAAACCACCCTTGTTGGTGCGCGCGCGGCACATCAATCCTTCTTGGCCGGTGAAGGTGAGAGAGCTCCCCTCACTGAAGGTCATGACGGTGCCGGGCTCGGGACAGTGAAATGCCTCGTCCGCCCCGCTCGACGATGCCTGCAGAACGAGAGCCAATGCTGTTCCGAGTATCAGTTTCACGGACCCGGCCTCTCACTATCACGGCGACTCTACCTTTGAGTGTTGCGGCGGGCAATGATCGCCTACCGTGGGTAGGCACCGGAACGCCAATCCATTAATCCGAAAGGGTTGAGGTGCGGCAAAAGCGTGGCCAGCGACGCGCCTCGAATTCGCCCAAGTACGGCCATGTAGTCCCCAAATCCTGATGCAATCTTTGTCATGGCCGCTGCTTCCGCGTGCCGGCCCGATACTGAGCCCCAGGAGGACCAACAATGTTGAGCACCAACAGAAGTTTGGTTTATTCGGCCGTTGTCGCCGCCGCGCTCACGCTCGCGAGTTGCTCAGAGGACACCGCCGAGAGCGCGAGCACGCCGCAAGTCGCGGCAGCGGCGGAGCATCGTTTCAACGTCTATTTCGACGTCGGCAAGTCTGGCCTCACGCCCGAGGCGCGGCAGGTGATTGCCCAGGCGATCGCCGAGGCCAACCACGACGCCAGCCTCAAGCTCAGCGCGGTCGCGAACCCCTCCCACAGCAAGCTCTCGGAGCGCCGGGCCGAGGCGGTGCGCGCCGCGCTCGTTGAGGCCGGCATCCCGCGCGACCGGATCGCCGAAGGGCGCGTCGCTTACGAGTCCTCGACCCCCGGTATCCGCGATCCCCGAGACCGGGCGATCGAGATCAGCATTCAATAACCGCGGCCAGCGGCGCCTGGCTCGGACCGCCAGCTAATCCAGGAAAATGTCCTTGCTGAGCGGTTTTGCGGGATCGACCGCGTAGGGCGTCAAATCGGCGACGCCCGCGCGGGCGAGCACATCCTCGTCGATGAAGAAGTTGCCGGTGAGCGCACGGCTCGGCTGGGTCAGGATCCAGTGCGCGGCGTCGGCGAGGATCTCGGGCTTGCGGCCGCGGGAGACATCGACGCCGGGGATCATCTGCAGCGCTGCCGTCGCAATGATGGTACGCGGCCAGAGCGCATTCACCGCCACGCCGGCGCCTCGGAACTCCTCCGCCATGCCGAGGACGCAGAGGCTCATACCGTATTTCGCGATGGTGTAGGCGACGTGCGGCGCAAACCAACGCGGGCTCAGATTGATCGGCGGCGAGAGCGTCAGGATATGCGGATTGGCCGCACGCTTGAGCTCCGGGAGGCATGCTTGCGAGCAGAGGAAGCTGCCGCGGGTGTTGATCCCCATCATGAGATCGAAGCGCTTGATCGGCGTCTCCAGCGTGCCGGTGAGGCTGATCGCACTCGCGTTGTTGACGAGGATGTCGATACCGCCGAAGCGCTTCACCGCGGCGGCGACGGCCGCTTGCACCTGATCCTCGAAGCGGATGTCGGTTGTCACCGCGAGCGCCTGGCCGCCCGCCGCCTCGATCTCCCGGGCGGCGGTGAAGATGGTGCCGGGCAGCTTTGGATGCGGCTCGGTGGTCTTGGCCGCGATCACGACATTGGCGCCGTCGCGCGCGGCCCGGAGCCCGATTGCGAGTCCAATGCCACGCGAGGCGCCGGTGATGAAGAGGGTCTTGCCCCTGAGATCGGCCATTGCTGCTCTCCCGCTGTTCCGCGAGAGAAGCTAGCGCAAAAAGCAAGCTGACCACAGAGGCAGTGAGACAGTGAGACTCTGGGCGCGAAGCGCCCTTTCATCCTCTCACTGTCTTACCGCCTCTGTGGTGATCTATCGACTAGGTCCGTTCGGCCTCGAAGCGCTTGAGGCAGCGCTCGGCGGTCTCGATGGCGCCCTGCAGGTGCTTGGGGCGGACCGGATGCGCCACGCTCGCACGCACGTGCTTCAAGAGGTGCCCGAAATGATGATAGAGCGTGTCTGCGTCCTCGAGCTTGCGCGTCAGGCTCCGGAGATAATCGTCGAGCTCGCGGTCGTGGAACTTCTCGTGAAAGGCGCGGGATTTGCGGGTGATGTCCTCGGCGGCTTGGCTCATGGCGGACGTACTCCTCCGGTCGGGCTGCGGAATCAATGGAACTGCTGGGCTTCGGTCGAGCCCTTGAGCGCGGTGGTCTCCGACTGTCCGCCGGAGATCGCGAGATTGACCGCGTCGAAGTAGCCGGTGCCGACCTCGCGCTGGTGCTTGACCGCGGTGTAGCCGTGCCGCTCGGCCGCGAACTCGGCCTGCTGCAGCTCGCAATATCCGGCCATGCCGCGCTCGCGGAAGGCGCGGGCGAGCTCGAAGCTCGAATAATTAAGGCTGTGGAAGCCCGCCAGCGTGATGAACTGGTATTTGTAGCCCATGGCCGCGATCGATTCCTGGAAGTCCTCGATCTCCCGCGGCTTCAGATTGGCGCTCCAGTTGAAGCTGGGCGAGCAGTTGTAGGCGAGGAGCTTGCCCGGATAGCGCGCGTGGATCGCCTCGGCGAAGCGCCGCGCGTCCGCGAGGTTCGGGCGCGAAGTCTCCCACCAGAGCATGTCCGCGTAGGGGGCATAGGCGAGGCCACGCGCGATGCAATAGTCGACGCCGACGCCGCGCTTGATGCGGTAGAAGCCCTCGGGCGTGCGGACCCCACGCTCGATGAACGCGTGATCGCGCTCGTCGATGTCGGAGGTGATGAGCTGCGCGCTCTCGGCATCCGTGCGCGCCACCACCAAGGTCGAGGTGCCGCAGACGTCGGCGGCGAGCCGGGCGGCGTTGAGCGTGCGGAGGAAGCCCTGCATGGGCACCAGCACCTTGCCGCCGAGATGGCCGCACTTCTTCTCCGAGGCGAGCTGGTCCTCGAAATGAACGCCCGCGGCGCCGGCCTCGATCATGGATTTCATCAGCTCGAAGGCGTTGAGCGGACCGCCGAAGCCCGCCTCGGCATCGGCGATGATCGGCGCGTACCAATAGGTGTCGCCCTTGCCTTCCATGTGCTGGATCTGATCGGCGCGCTCCAGCGCCTGGTTGATCCGCTTCACCACCGCCGGAACCGAGTTTGCGGGATAGAGGCTCTGATCGGGATAGACTTGGCCCGCGAGGTTGGCGTCCGCCGCCACCTGCCAGCCCGACAGATAGATGGACTCGAGACCGGCGCGGACCATCTGCATCGCCTGATTCCCGGTGAGCGCACCGAGGCAAGCGACGTAAGGCCGCGTGTGCAGCAGCTCCCAGAGCCGGCGGGCGCCGAGCTCGGCGAGCGTGTGCTCGATCCGGACGGAGCCGCTGAGCCGCGCCACCTCCTCGGGTGTGTAATCGCGGCGGATGCCCTCGAAGCGTCCGGGCTGGGTTTTGGATTTTGCTGACGTGCCTTGGTCGAGCGGGCTCATGAGGTCTCCTTGAGACGGATCTGCTGCGGCGCAATATCGGCGCAATAACGGCCGTTTTCACCGTCGATTTCCTGTGAAAGCCGTGGAAAAGCGTGGCGTTGTAAAATCTTTACAAACGCTGTCTGTAAATTGGCTTCTTGTGAAAAGGCTGACGTGGGCGGAAACTGGGACCCATGAGCCAGAAGCTGATGTTGGGCCACAAGGTGCGGCGGCTGCGGCGGGAATCCGCGCTCTCGCAGGCGCAGATGGCGGAGCAGCTCGGGATATCCCCGAGCTATCTGAACCTGATCGAACACAACCAGCGGCCGGTGACGCTGACGCTGCTGCTGAAGCTTGGACAGAATTTCGGCATCGACCTGCAGCGCTTCGCGGAGGACGACGAGGCGCGGCTGGTGAGCGGCCTCAGCGAGGTGCTGACCGATGCGCTCTTCCGCGGCAGCGACCTCGGCAAGCAGGATTTGCGCGAGCTCGCGGCAGTGGCGCCCGGCATCGCGGAGGCGATGACCACGCTCTATGGCGCCTATCGCCAGGCCCGGCAGGAGCTGGAGGCGGTCGCGGACGCCGTGGGGAGTCCCGATCTCGCGACACTCCGGTCATCGCCCGCAGAGTCGGCCCGCGATTTCTTCCAGGCCGAGCTTAATCATTTTCCCGAGCTCGAGGCCGCGGCCGAGGAGCTCTGGCGGCGCGCGGGACTCGAGGCGACGGCGCTCTACGCCTCGCTCGCGCGCTACCTCGAGAGCGCGCATCGCCTCAAGGTGCAGCTGATGCCGCAGAGCATCATGGGCGCGATGATCCGCCGGCACGATCCCCACCGCGGCCGCGTGCTGCTCTCGGAGATGCTGCCGGCCTCGGGCCGCGCCTTTCAGCTTGCCTGCGAGGTGGCGCTCCTCGAGCACCAGGCCGCGATCGACGCGGTGCTCGCGCGCTTCGCGTCCGCCGACGAGGACGCCCGTGCGCTCGTGCGCATCGGCCTTATCAATTATTTCGCGGGCGCGGTGCTGTTGCCCTATGCGGGTTTCGCCGAGGCGGCCCAGTCGCTCCGGCACGATCTCGGCGTGCTCGGCGCGCGCTTCGGCGCCAGCTTCGAGCAGGTCTGCCATCGCTTGACCACGCTGCAGCGGCCGGGTGCCGCCGGCGTGCCGTTTTTCATGATCAGGCTCGACGCCGCCGGGAACGTCTCCAAGCGCTTCAGCGCGAACAGCCTGCATTTCGCGCGCTTCGGCGGCGCCTGCCCGGTCTGGAACCTGCACCACGCCTTCCAGTCGCCGGGCCAGATCCTGACCCAGCTCGCGGAAATGCCGGACGGCAGCCGCTATCTCTCGATCGCGCGCACGGTCTCGAAGCCCTGGCGCAAGGGCCCGCCGCGCGCGGCCGAATATGCGATCGCGCTCGGCTGCGAGACGCGCCACGCCGAGCGCATCGTCTACGCCGACGGCTTGGCGCTCGAGGGCAAGGACGCCGCCGACCCGATCGGCGTCACCTGCCGGACGTGCCCCCGCGGCGATTGCGCGCACCGCGCCTTCCCCTCCGCGCACCAACCGGTCCCCAAGACCGACTTCATCCGCACGGACCCGCTCTTCGCCACGCCCTAGGAAGGCTTTAGCGCGGAGGACGCGGAGGCTTCGCGGAGGTCGCGGTGAAGGAAAGGTTCACCACAGAGACAACGAGGCAGTGAGAAGAAGGATTAATAGGGCGCAAGGCGCCCATTCATTTCCTCACTGCCTCACCGTCCCTGTGGCGAACTTCATCTTCGTGAATCTTCCCCCGCGTCCTCTGCGAAGCCTCCGCGTCCTCCGCGCTAAAAGCGTTTTTCTTCTTCCTATCGGCCCTGGAATTTCGGGGGGCGTTTGGCGATGAAGGCGCTGACGCCTTCGACGAAATCCTCGGTGCCGGTGCAGCGGGCGAAGCTCTCGGCTTCCGCCTGCAGCTGGGTCTCGATCGAGGATCCCAGCGATTGCGACAACAGCCGCTTGGTGCCGGCATAGGCCTCGGCGGGGCCGCTCGCGAGGCGGCGCGCGAGCGCAGCCGTACGCTCGCCCAGCTCCGCCGCGGGCACCACCCAGTTGACCAGGCCCCAGGCGAGCGCGGTCTTGGCATCGATGCGCTCGCCCAGGAGCGCCACCTCCATCGCGCGCTTCATGCCGAGCGTGCGCGGCAGGAAGAAAGTCGAGCCGCCGTCGGGGCTGGTGCCGATGTGGCAGTAGGCGAGCGTATAAAAGCTGTCCTCGGCGGCGATCGCGAGATCGCAGGCCATCAGGAAACTCATGCCGATGCCCGCGACGGGCCCGTGCACGCTCGCGACGAGCGGCGGCCTAATTCGGCGCAGCCGGAGGATCAGCGGATGCACATGATGGATGAATTTCTCGAAGCGCCGGCTGCGCTCCGCCGGGGCCAGCGGCGTGATCTCCGTGAAGAACTTGATGTCGCCGCCCGCCATGAAGCCGCCGCCCGCGCCCTTCAGCACCACGACGCGCAGGCCGCGATCCGCCTCGACGCGGTCGACCGCCGCCTCGAGCGCCTCGCGCATGTCGCCGTCCAAGGCGTTCATCACCTTCGGCCGGTTGAAGGTCAGGGTGGCGATGCCGCCTTCGCTCTCGTAGAGCACGCTGTCGTTCATGGATCCGCTCCCGCATCTCAGTAGTTCGCGCCGCGAGTATAGCGCCGGCGCCCGGAATGAGCATTCCGGGCCAAATCCTTGCGCGCGAGGTGGGGCGAACCTAAGTCCTTGGCTGTCCGCGCGATGACCGGAGCCGATCCAGAAATCGTGACCGACGGTGACAAAGGAATTAATTGCAGACGGCAGCCATCGGGGCATGATTCCGGATGACGCCACCACTCGAGGCAC
>DATMMM010000206.1:0-2059 GCA_035569735.1 Allostellaceae bacterium
CACCTGAAGCGGCTCATCGTGGGCGGGCTCGCGGACACCGTGTTCGAGATCAACCGCTGCTTTCGCAACGAGGGCATCTCGCCGCGCCACAATCCGGAATTCACCACGCTCGAGCTCTATCAGGCCTTCGTCGACTACACCGCGATGATCGCGATCATCGAGGACCTGATCACCGCGGCGGCGCGCGAGGTGGCGGGCGGCTTGCAGATTTCATACGGCGGCAAGGCGATCGACTTGACGGTACCTTGGCCGCGCCGCTCGATGGCCGAGCTGGTGCGCCAGAAGACCGGCGTCGATTTCCGCGCCATCACCGACGATGCCGCGGCGCGCCGGGAGGCGCGCGCGCTCGGCGCCGAGATCCACGAGACCTCGGGCTGGGGCCGCGCGCTCGAGGCCGTGTTCGCGCACAAGGTCGAGGACACGCTGATCCAGCCCGTCCATGTGACGGAATTCCCGCGCGAGATTTCTCCCCTTGCCAAGGGCCACCGCACTGATCCCCGCCTAACGGAACGGTTCGAGACCTACATCAACGGCTGGGAGGTCGCGAACGCGTTCTCGGAGATCAACGATCCGCAGGACCAGCAGGCGCGCTTCGAGGCGCAGATGCGCGAGCGCGAGCGCGGCGACGAGGAGGCGCAGCGCCTCGACGCCGATTACGTGACGGCACTCGAATACGGCATGCCGCCCGCGGGCGGGTTGGGCCTCGGCATCGATCGGCTCGTGATGATCCTGACCGACAGTCCCTCGATCCGCGACGTCATCGCCTTCCCGACCATGCGGCCCAAGGGCTAGCGGGCGACCTCATAATACGCCATGCCGGGGCTTGCCGGAGTCCGCTTTGGAACCCTAAGCGGCCTTCACTCGGCGCAGGTGTACTTCCGGGATGTGCCCACTGACGGACATCGTCATGCGGGCTCGTGAGTGGTAGACTCGCTGTTTCGCCGCCCTCAAGCAGTACCTTGATCAACCCAAGGGCGGCACCGACCTGACGGCGGACCCCCAAGATGAATCCATCCTGGTCCGGCGCTGGCGGAGACGGCCTCCAGGTCTTGTGGGAGGATGGCGAACGCGTCTTCTGCAGGCGAGAGAGCCGCGTCGACGGCAATCCGGCCGCCGTGCTGGCCGTGCTGCCCGCCGTCGAGCATCCGACGCCTGCCACTCTCGAAGGACTGGCTCGCGAATACGGATTGAAGGACGAGCTGAACGGCGCCTGGGCGGTGCGTCCGCTCGAGCTGGTGCGCGAGCGCGGTCGGACCATGCTGGTGCTCGAGGACACCCGCAGCGAGCCGTTGCATCGATTGCTCGGCGTGCCGATGGAAGTGCGGGGCTTTCTGCGCCTCGCCATCGCGGTCGCCGGGGCCCTCACCCAGGTCCACCGGCGCGGTCTCGTACACAAGGACATCAAGCCGGCCAATATCCTGGTGAACCGCACGACCGGAGAGGTCAAGCTCACCGGTTTCGGCATCGCCTCGCGTCTGCCGCGCGAGCGGCAGGCGCCCGCGCCGCCCGAGTCGATCGCGGGCACGCTCGCCTATATGGCGCCCGAGCAGACCGGACGGATGAACCGCTCGATCGACGCCCGCAGCGACCTCTACGCCCTCGGCGTCACGCTCTACCAGATGCTCACGGGCTCGCTGCCGTTTACCGCGGCCGATCCCATGGAGTGGGTCCACTGCCATATCGCCAGAAAGCCGGTGCCGCCAAGCGAGCGGCTGGAGACTGTCCCGCCCGCGGTCTCCGCCCTCATCCTGAAGCTGCTCGCAAAGACCGCCGAGGAACGCTACCAGACAGCGGCCGGCCTGGAGCGCGACCTGCGGCGTTGCCTTGCCGAATGGGAGGCCCAGCACCGGATCGACGCTTTTCCGCTGGGCCAACAGGACACGCCCGACCGTCTCCTGATTCCCGAGAAACTCTACGGGCGGGAGCGCGAGATCGAGACATTGCTCGCCGCCTTCGACCGCGTCGTCACCGGCGGCCGGCCGCAGCTGGTGCTGGTGTCCGGCTACTCCGGCATCGGCAAGTCCGCCGTCGTCAATGAGCTGCACAAGGCGCTGGTGCC
>DATMMM010000207.1:0-2396 GCA_035569735.1 Allostellaceae bacterium
GGACGAATTTCTGCACTTTGCCGGTCGAAGTCATGGGCAGGTCGCGGAATACCACATAGCGCGGGCACTTGAAGGAGGCGAGGTTGGCGCGGCAGTGGGCGACGATCTCCTCGGCCGTCGCTGTGGCGCCCGGCTTCAGCACCACGAAGGCGCACGGCGTCTCGCCCCAGCGCAGGTCGGGCTTGGCGACGACCGCGGCTTCGAGCACCGCCGGATGGCGGTAGAGGACATCCTCGACCTCGATCGTCGAGATGTTCTCGCCGCCGGAGATGATGATGTCCTTCGAGCGGTCCTTGAGCGCGACGTAGCCGTCCGCGTGCCAGACGCCGAGATCGCCGGTGTGGAACCAGCCGCCCGCGAAGGCCTCCTCGGTCGCCGTCGGATTCTTGAGATAGCCCTTCATCACGATATTGCCGCGCATGAAAATCTCGCCCATGGCGGCGCCATCCTTGGCGACGGGCGCCAGCGTCTCGGGATCCGCCACCATCAAGCCTTCGAGGACGGGATAGTTGACGCCCTGGCGCGCCTTGAGCGCCGCGCGCTCGGGCGCCGGCAGCGCGTCCCATTCCTCGTGCCAGGCTGAGACCACGGAAGGCCCATAGACCTCGGTCAGTCCGTAGACGTGGATGATCTCAAAGCCGAGCTTTTCCATGCCCTCGATCACGGCCGCGGGCGGCGCCGAGCCCGCGGTCATGATCTCGACGGGGCGCGGAAGATCGCGCCGGTCCGCGGCGGCGGCGTTCAGCAGCATGGTCATCACGATGGGCGCGCCGCACATGTGCGTGACGCCGAGCTCGGCGAGCGCCGCATAGATCGGCTTTGCCTCGACGCGGCGCAGGCAGACGTGCGTCCCCGCCATCGCCGTCACCGTCCAGGGGAAGCACCAGCCGTTGCAGTGGAACATCGGCAGCGTCCAGAGATAGACCGGATGCTGCGGCATCGACCAGACCAGGATATTGCCGAGCGCGTTCAGATAGGCGCCGCGATGATGATAAACCACGCCCTTGGGATTGCCGGTGGTGCCGGAGGTGTAGTTGAGCGCGATCGCCTCCCACTCGTCGGCGGGCCGCTCGCCCTTGTCCTCGGGATCGCCCTCGGCGAGGAACGACTCATAGTCGAGCGCGCCCAGCTTCTTGCCGCCCATGCCAAGCGCGTCGTCGATGTCGATCACCAGCGGCCGGCGCTCGAGCCGCGCCAGCGCCTTCTCGATCACCGGCGAGAACTCGCGGTCGGTGATCAGCACCTTCGCCTCGCCATGCGCCAGGATGAAGGCGATGGTCTCGGCGTCGAGCCGGATGTTGAGCGCGTTCAGCACCGCGCCCGCCATCGGCGCGCCGAAATGCGCCTCCAGGAGCTCCGGCACATTGGGCGCCATCACCGCCACCGTATCGCCGCGCCCGATGCCGCGCTTTTTGAGCGCGCTCGCAAGCCGCCGGCAGCGCGCCTGCGTCTCCGCCCAGCTATAGCGCCGCTCGCCGTGGATCACCGCCGTGCGATTGGGAAACACCGCCGCCGCCCGCTCCAGGAAGGTGAGCGGGCTCAGCGGCACATAATTCGCCGCCGTCCGATCGAGCCCGACCTCGTAGGGATTCGTCATGGCGCTACTCTAAGCGGCGAAGCCGCAAAAAGTAACGCTTTAGCGCTGAGGGCGCAGGGGATGCGCAGAGGACGCAGAGGGAGTGAGGGCCCACCGCGCCCTCTGCGCATCCTCTGCGGCCTCTGCGCTAAGACTTTGTTAGTTGCGGCTTCGCCGCGGGAGCGGGGAGGGGTGAGGTCTAAAAGTCGACCAGGCCGAGGTACTTGGCGTAGGCGAAAAGCCCGATGCCGGCGATCGGGACGCTCAAGCCCGCGAGACGCTCGAGCACCCACATGGGGGACAGGACGCGCGGCGACTGGACGGAGTAGGTCCAGTCGGGTCGCGTGGCGGCTTGGCCGTGGGAGTCGTATTTCATGCCGCGACGATGCCCGCGCCCGCATCCGCCTGCTGTGACCTAGGTCACCTTTCAGCGGTTTGTCGAGATTATCGCGTCAAGTTTTACGCGCATCGTCGACGTCGGCGATTCCTTTCGGTGTTAAGGAAAGAGTCACCATGGGAGATGGGATCGGCGCCCGCTACACAAGGGCGGGGATTGCGGCCATACTCCGGGCGCCATGACGGGCCAATACGAGACAATGTTTCGCCGTGCGCTGGCGGATCCCGCGGGGTTTTGGGGGGAGGCGGCGGAGGCGATCGATTGGGAGCGGCGCTGGGACCGCGTGCTCGACGTGAGCCGCGCGCCGTTTTATCTCTGGTTCTCGGGCGGACGGCTCAACACCTGCTGGAACGCGCTCGACCGCCACGTCGAGCGCGGGCGCGCCGAGCAGGTGGCGCTGATCTACGACAGCCCCGTCACCTC
>DATMMM010000208.1:0-5738 GCA_035569735.1 Allostellaceae bacterium
TTCGCGATCCGAGAGAACAGCGCCGAAGCGCTCGGCACCGCCTTTGCCGGCAACGCCTCGTCGGCGGACTTTCTGTCGACCATCTTCAACAACCCCGCCGGCATGACCGAGTTCACCGGCGATCGGGAGGGTGACGGCTCCCCCCGCAAAAGTCTCGCTCGCGCTCCCGGAGAATGTCTCAGACGGGATGATGACGCTGGCATCGGCCTGCGCGCGGTCGCCCGTGAACTCGGTCATGCCGGCGGGGTTGTTGAAGATCGTTGACAGGTAGGTCGCCGACGAGGCGTTGCCGGCGAAAGCCGTGCCGAGCGCCTCGGCGCTGTTCTCGCGGATGGCGAAGCCGGAAGCTGCCGCCTCGCGCACGCCGAGCACGCAAACGAGCGCCGCGCCTAGAATCGCGGTTACGCCGGACAGACGAATCATAATTACTCCCCCCAGAGAGACGCGCGGTTCGTCTCGCACGGCGCGCGTCCCGCAAGGCACACGCCGTCGCCCCTTCTTTTGAAGACAATCTACCCGGCGCCAGCAGGCAGTGGCAATGGGATCGTGCCGCTCGCTCGTCGCTCTTAATGGGCGAGCAGCACCGGGATCGTCGCCTCCATGATGATGTGCCGCGTGGCGCCGCCGAAGATCAGCTGGCGCAGCCGGCTCTGGGTATAGGCGCCCTTGATGAGCAGATCGGCGTTGAACGCCTTCGCCTCATCGAGGAAGGCCTGGCCCGGGGTCCGACCTCGGCCCTGCACGTGACGGGCCCTGACCGAGAGCCCGTGTAGCGAGAGGGAGCGCGCCAGCTCCTCGCCGGTCGGGCCCGGCGTCATGCCCTCCTCGACGCTCACCACCTCGATCTCCCGCGCGCCCTTGAGGAAAGGCATCGCGAACGCCACGGTCCGCGCGGTCTCCGTGCTGCCGTTCCAGGCGATCGAGATGCGCTCGCCGATGCTGGCGCCCGCCACCGGCGGTGCCATCAGGACGCCCCTGCCGCTTTCGAACAGCACGTCCTCCAGCGTCGCCTCGGCGAGCGAGGCGAGCTTTTCCGGCCGCTCGACCACGATCAGGTCGAAGATCCGCCCGAAGCTGCCGGCGACCGCGTTCTGCCGGCCGCTTTCCTCGCGCCATTCCGCGCTGAGCTCGCCGGGCGCCGCCGGGCCCAGCGGCACACCGTGCTCGCGCATGAAGGCCGAGAACAACGAGCGCGCCGCCTCGCGCCGCTCCTGGCCCTCGCGCTCGAGCGTGCGGTCGACCTCGGAGGAGATCGAGAAACCCATCTCGCCCCCGAACACGACCGCGTATTCCGTGGTCAAGGTATTGAGGCCGACGATGCGGCCGCCGAAGCGCTTGGCCACCAGAAGCGCGGTCTCCAAGAGAGGCCGCGCCGTTCCGTCTCCTACCACCGCCAGGATCGATTTCATGTGTTCGCTCCTCGGTGAATTGTTTGTTTATGTCTCGTGAAGTCCCTGACTAGTGCGAAAGTATAGTGCGCCCTGGGCCAAGTCCCAAGCGGCACGCGAGCCCGCCCTGGGTCCCGGACCGGCTGCGGTTGACAGGGCGCGGGAGCGCCCTGTTAGCTCTGGCCGGCGCTCCGACCATCAGCAGCACCGGGAGGAAACGAGATGACGGACCCCATCGGGCTGAGGCGTGGCCTCACCCAATATGGTGACCCCGACTTCGCGCTCTACCTTCGGCGCTCTTTCGCGCGCTCCATGGGGTATTCGACCGCGCTGCTGGACCGGCCGGTGATCGGCATCGCCAACACCGCGAGCGGCTACAACAACTGCCATCGCATGGTGCCGGAGCTGGTGGAGGCCGTGAAGCGCGGCGTCTTGGCCGCAGGCGCCTTGCCGCTGGAATTCCCGACCACGTCCTTGGGCGAGCCCTTCCTCAGTCCGACCAGCCTGATGTTCCGCAACCTCATGGCGATCGATACCGAGGAGATGATCCGCGCGCAGCCGATGGACGCGGTCGTGCTGGTGGGCGGCTGCGACAAGACGGTGCCGGCGCAGCTCATGGGCGCGATCTCCGCCAACGTGCCCGCGATCCAGCTGGTGACCGGGCCGATGATGACCGGCCGGCTCAAGGGCGAGCGACTCGGCGCCTGCACGGATTGCCGGCGGTACTGGGCGCGCTATCGCGCGGGCGAGGTGAGCCGCGCCCAGATCGACGAGATCGAGGGCGGGCTCGCGACCACCGCGGGCACCTGCGCGGTCATGGGCACGGCCAGCACCATGGCCTCGATCGCGGAAGCCCTCGGCATGATGCTGCCGGGCACCGCCGCCATTCCCTCGGTGCATGCCGACCGGCTGCGCGCCGCAGAGGCGACGGGCGCCGCGGCCGTGCGCCTGATCCGGAGCCCCATCAGGCCTAGTCAAATCGTCACGGAGAAATCCGTCGAGAACGCGCTCCGGGTCTTGCTGGCGATCGGCGGGTCCACCAACGCGGTGCTGCACCTGACGGCGATCGCCGGGCGCGCCGGCGTGGAGATGTCGCTCGATCGGCTCAACGCGCTCAGCGACTCGACGCCGGTTATCGTCGATCTCAAGCCCACAGGCCCGCACTATATGGAGGATTTGTTTGCCGCCGGCGGCATCGGCGCGGTGCTGCGCGAGCTGAAGCCGCTGCTCCACCTCGAAACAATGACCGTCACCGGCGAGAGCCTGGGCGAGCGCCTCGCGGAGAGCGACCCCTACGTCGACCGCGGCGTCATCCGCTCGCTCGAGGAGCCGCTGCAGGCGACCGGCGGGCTGGTGGCGCTCTTCGGCTCGCTGGCACCCAAGGGCGCCATCCTCAAGCGCGCCGCGGCCGATCCGAAGCTCTTCGAGACGAGCGGCCGCGCGGTGGTGTTCAGCTCGCTCGACGATCTCGCGGCACGCATCGACAGCCCCGACCTCGACGTGACGCCCGAGGATTTTCTGGTCCTGCAGAACGCCGGCCCCACCAGTGAGTCCGGCATGCCGGAAGCCGGCTATCTGCCGATCCCCGGCAAACTCGCGCGCAAGGGCGTCAAGGACATGGTGCGGATCTCCGACGCGCGCATGAGCGGCACGGCCTATGGCACGGTGGTGCTCCATGTGGCGCCGGACGCCGCCAGCGGCGGGCCGCTCGCCAAGGTCCGGAGCGGCGACCGCATCCGGATCTCCGTCACCGACCGGCGCATCGATCTCATGGTCGATCCCGCGGAGCTCGCTCGGCGGCCGTTCACGGCGCCGTCGGCGCCCGCCCGCGGCTATCGCCGGCTCTACCGCGAGCAGGTGCTGCAGGCCGACCAAGGCTGCGATTTCGATTTCCTGCGCGCGCGCCCGACGCGCGGCTGAGGAGAGATCGCCCGGTGATCGCTCGCCTCGCCTGCCTCGCCCTCGCCCTCGCCACTGCGGTTCCCGCGCACGCGCAGGACATCCGGATCCCCGTGCTGGTGCCGCTCACGGGGATCCTGGCGCTGGAGGGCACGAGCCAGCGGAACGGCGCTTTGCTCGCGATCTCGCATCCGCCCGAGGGTGTCAAGGCGCACGCCGAGGTCGCCGATACCGGTGCCGCGCCGGAGCGCGCGGTGACCGCGCTCGAGCAGGCGCTCGATCCCGGCACGCCCGTCGCCGTGGTGGCCTCCATGTTCGGCCCGCAGATCCTGGCGATGCTGCCGATCGGCGCCGAGCGCAAGGTGCCGCTGATCACCATCTCCGGCTCGGTCGCGGTGACCGAGCAGAACAACCCCTATGTCTTCCGCTTCTTCCCGAGCGACCGTGTGGTCAAGCTCGCGCAGGCGCGCTACGTCGTCGAAACCCTCAAGAAGACGCGCCCGGCCATCGTCTATCAGACCACCTCCTACGGGCAGGGCGGCATGAAGGTTCTGGAGGCCGAGTTCACCAGGCTCGGGGCCAAGCCGGTTTTCTCCGAGGGCGTCGATGTCTCGGTGAAGGACTTGCTGCCGGTGCTGACGCGCGCCCGCGAGGCCGGGCCCGATGTGCTGGTGCTGCAACTGCACGCGCCCGCGACCGCGCTCATCGTCAAGCAGGCGGGCGCGATGGGACTCGACCTGCCGATCGTCGCCGGCTCCGCCATCGGCCAGCCCGCGACCGCGGCACTGCTCGAGCCCAAGGAGCTCGCGGGCGTCTGCTCGGAGAGTGCCTCCTCGCCGATCTCCGGCGGCTCCCCCGCGCTGGAGAAATTCGTGGCCGATTACCGCCAGACCTTCCATAGCGAGCCCGACGCCTATGCGCTCGCGCAATATGACGGCACCGAGATGATGCTCGCGGCGGTCAAGTCGGGCGCTACCACGCCCGAGGCCATGCGCCAGGCGCTCGCCACCACGAGCTACGACGGCCTCGCCATGACCTACAAATCCGACGGCCGCGGGAACATGGCGCATTCCGCCGTGATCCTCTGCTACGACGGCGCGAGCCGCGTGCCGCGGATCGTCCAGCGCTACGACAACCTCGACGCCTCGATGTAGCGCACCGCTCCGCAGCGGTTGCCCCTTGCGGGCTTTCGCGCGAGGGTGGGCCGATGATCACGATCCTTCAGCTCGCCCTCAACGGGCTGGCGCTGGGTGCCGCTTATGCGCTGGTGGCGCTGGGCTTCGTGCTGGTTCTGAACGCCACCGGCGCAGTCAATTTCGCCCAGGGCGACCTGGTCATGGCCGGAGGCTATGCGGCGGCGGCTCTGGCGACGGTCCTGCCGGTGCCCGGCCTCGCTTTGCTGCCGATCGTGATGGGCACGATGGCGCTGCTGGGACTCGCGGCCGCGGGCCTCGGTTATTTCCCCCTGATGCGGCGGCCCGCGACGGCGGTGTTCGTCAGCACCATCGCGATCGGCCTCGTGCTGCAGAACGCGGCCTTGAGCCTGTTCGGACCGGAGCCGCGGACGGCGCCCCCGGTCTGGGTGAGCGAGCCGCTCCGTTGGGGCGGCTTGGCGCTCTCGCACCAGGCGTTGGCGGTGATCGGGATCGCGGCTCTTCTGGTGTCGGGGCAAGGCTGGCTCCTGGCGCGCACGCGGCTCGGCCGCAACCTCCGCGCGACGGCGCAGGATCGCGAGATGGCGGCGGCGCTCGGCATTCCCGTCAACGCGATGATCGCGCTCAGCTTCGCGCTGGCGGCGGCGCTGGCGGGAGCCGCGGGGGCGCTGCTCGCCAATCAGTTCTTCGTCACACCGACGGCCGGCGGCGCGCTCATCCTCAAGGCCTACATCGCCGTGGTGATCGGCGGCTGGGGCTCGCTCGCGGGCGCGGTGGCGGGGGCGCTCCTGGTGGGGCTCTTCGAGACGGTGGTGGCGGCGGAGGTCTCCTACACCGCGGCGAGCGCGCTCCTCTATGCGGCGCTGCTGATGATCCTGCTGGTACGGCCGCAGGGTCTGTTCGGCGAGGCGGCGGGCCGGCGGGCATGACTCTCGTCGTTGCACCGGAGAGCCCGAGGCACGCCCTCGGCGACGGCGCGTTCTGGGCCGTCCCGCTGCTTGCGCTCGCGCTCTATGCCTGCACCCTCGCCTCGCCCTACGAGCTCCGCGTGCTCACGCTCGCGGGATGCCAAGCGCTCCTCGTGATGGGCTATCAGTTCATCTTCGGTCATGCCGGCGCCTTGTCGCTGGCGCAAGGCGCTTTCTTCGGCCTCGGAGCCTACGCGACGGCGATCCTCGGCACCCGCTATCACTGGGGATTCGGGGTGACGTTTCCGCTGTCGATTTTAACGCCGCTCGCGCTCGCGGCCGTGGTGGCGTTGCCCGTGCTGCGCCTCGCTTCGCATTATTTCGCGCTC
>DATMMM010000209.1:0-2440 GCA_035569735.1 Allostellaceae bacterium
AGTGAGCCCGGCGGATTGTCGCCCTGGCGAATTCCGGCGCCATCAGCGAAGAAAATCAGCGCGTCCATTCCTCCAGCGCCGCGCGGTAGGCGGCGACCGCCTCCTCCAGACGCGCCGTCCCGCTCTCCCGCTCGCCGAGCCTCAAGAGCGCGCCGCCGAGGTTCGCCTCTGTCGTTGCCCTAGTCAAGCGGCACCCGATCGCGCGGGCTTTCCGTAAGCGCAGCGCGATAGGCGGCAACCGCCTCCTCCAGATGCGCCGTCCCGCTCTCCCGCTCCCCCAGCCTCCAGAGCGCGGTGCCAAGGTTAGTCTGCGTCATTGCCCAGTCGAGCGGCACCCGCTCGCGCGTTCTTTCCTCGAGCGCCGCGCGGTAGGCCGCCACCGCGTCCTCCAGACGCGCCGTCCCGCTCTCACGCTCGCCAAGCGTCGCAAGCGCGGAACCAAGGTTGTTCTGGATCGTCGCCCAGTCGAGCGGCACCCGCTCACGCGGCAGCAGTTCGAGGGCGCGTCGGTAGAGTGGGATAGCCTGTTGCAGCGCCGTGTTATCGCCGCGCTCCTCACCTTGCTGCTGCAGCGCGTCGGCTTGTCGCCAGAGCAGAATGCCCTTCTCGTTCGGCTCCCCGCTGGGGACCAGTAACGCGGCCTCTCCAAATAGCTGCGCCGCTTCCAGATAGTCCAATGCCGTGAGCGCCAGTTCTGCCTCGGCTGCCGCCGCCCGTGCGGCCTGGAGCATCTGTTGCGCGGCTGCCCCTTCCGCCTCCCGAGCGAGCTGTCGCGCCTCCTCGGCCGCGGCTTCCGCTGCAGCTCGCGCCACCTGCAGATGGTGCCGGGCTTCGTTTCGATCGCCCGAAGCTGCCGCTTGCGAAGCCTTTGCCGCATGCTCCTGTGCGGCAGGATTCTCCGGCCGCAGGGCGGCGATTGCCGCAGCAGCCTTGCGATATTGCTCGAAGACCTCGGCCAGCTTCTCGACCAACCGTTCGTCCGGGACGTCCGTTTGACCGAGGGTTGCGAGCATCGTGCGCATCGCGCCCTGCGTCACGCCAAGCCAACGACTAGCCTCAGCGACCCTCTCGTCCGCTCCCTTCGTCGCGGCTTCGATAAGCGCCCGCACCTGGTCGGCTGTAAAGCCGACTGAAAGATGCTCGCCCTGCAGGACTATTGCACCGCCGCCGACATCGCCGATGAGGTACTGCGATGCACCAGAGGGCATGTCTCTAATTTACAAATGAGGCGATCGCGGCCTTGGTGGTTGCCTCGGTCACCGTGCCAAGTGTCTTCTGTGCCGCCTCGCTCTTAAGGATATTGCCGAGCTCACTGCCGACCCAGGACGCGGTGATGCCAAACCACGACTTCGCGTCCAGCAATGCGCGGCGGAGCGACCCCGGCGATTCCTGGACCTTCGCTATCCCCTCAGCGACCGCCTTGGTCTTGTCCTGGGCGAGCGAGCGCGTGTCCTCGTCGAGCGACTTGTCCTCGTCGATCCGTTTCAGCAGCGCGTCGAATTGCCGGGTGAGCGACTCCCCGCCCGGCAGGCTGGCGACCCTCTCGACCCAGGAGATGTTCTCGCCTTGGGCGACGCGGGCGCCGGCACCGACATTGCCCATCTCATAGCTGCGTTCCGCAGAAGGCTTCTTTGGCTCATCGGGCATCGCTTCCTCCTTTGATGCAAGGGCCGGACGCCCCGGTCTCGGAATGCGATCTTCTGCCTACAAACACCGGCAAAACCCGCTAGTGCTATGCGGCTAGCCACCGTCGCTCAGGCTTCTCGAAGATGGGCCGTGATGCGGAAACGGCTGATCAACATGTAGTAGTTTCGCCCTCCGTCTGAAATCCAGACGCCCCGTCGGCGCAAGATATAGGACGAAAGCGGCCAGCGCCATAGAGCTCCGCTTTTGGCTCTTCCTATCGCAGTTATTCGGTAAATCGTGGCGTGCTTAAATACTTGGTCACGCGCAAGGACCGAGTCTCTGATCAATAACGCTGCCCTGATCTCACGATGGCGACGACTGCTCCCCGACCGGTGCGTTCAATGCAGCCCGACAGTTGATGGCCTAGACCCAACAGTCGTGTCACCAGCCGCCAAATTGGCAGGCGGGCGCGAAGTCGGCGCGAATTATCGCCAGAGGCCTTCGAAACGGCTACCCGCGACCCGGGTATAATGGACGGTGTGTTTCGGATCGCGGTGCCCAAGGTAATCCTGGATGAGCCGCAGATCGTAGCCGCGATTGGCGAGGTAGAAGCCGCATGAATGGCGCAGCATGTGCGGGTGGACAGGCGGCAGCGCGGCCCGTCTCGCGGCCAGCGACCAGCACTTTTTCCGGCACCTCGCAGGCCGCGCCGCATGTGGCGGGGGTCGCCGCGCGTTTCCTCCAAACGCATCCGGCGGCGACGCCGGCCGCCGTGCTCGCGGCGATCCATGCCGACGCCGATGTCGCGTCGACG
>DATMMM010000210.1:0-12770 GCA_035569735.1 Allostellaceae bacterium
GATCCGGTCTGTCAGCATCTTGAGACGCTGCGTAACGGCGGCCGAGCCCCATTCCGCCATCATCTCCATGCCGATCGAGGCCATTTCCAGCGAGATGAAATGGTCGCGCTCGCCCATGTCGAAGCGTCGGGCGTCGCCGACGTAACGAGTGTCGCGCATATATTCCGAATTCTCCGAGCCGATCGCGCGCCGCTGCGAACCGGCCTGCTCGATCGGAACGCCATCCTGCCAGCGCCTGGCGACATAAAGGAAGGCGCGGCCATAGGGACCGAGCACCCATTTGTAGGTCGGAAACACCAGGAAATCCGGATCGAGCGCCGTCACGTCGAGGCCCATGACCCCGGCGCCGTGGGTGGCATCGACCAGGAAGGCGGCGCCCTTCCGGCGCAGCGCGCCCGCGACGGCGGCGAGATCGACAGCGCCGCCGTCGGACCAGTGCACGGAAGAAATCGAGGCGAGCCCGACCGGCGGCGCGCCGGGACGATCGAGTGCCGCCAGGAGTGCCCCCGTCCAGTCGGTATCCTGGGGCTGCGGCACGACCTCGACCGTGAAGCCCTCCGCGGGCGCGCGGCTCATCCATTCCAGGACCGGCGAGGTGTGGTCGTTCTCCAGCAGGAGCACGCGCGAGCCCTTGGGGACGCGCAGCAGCTTGCCGGCGGTGGCGACGCCGTAGGCCACGGACGAGATCAGCGCGACATCGGCGGGCGCCGCATTGATGAGGCGCGCTGCCGCCGCACGGGCGCGCTCGTACTGCTGCTGGGCGAAGCCGGGATCGAGCGTCCAGGGTTGGCCCTTGCGAGCGACGCCGGCGCGTCCGGCTTCCTGGGTCGCGAGCGGCAGCGGGCTCCAAGCGGCAGCGTTGAGGTAACAGACCTCGCGCGGCATATCGAACAGCGGGCGTTGCGATGGCAGCATCCGAAAATTCTCCTTCAGGGCCCGCTCTTCGGACGCCATTCGATGATCCGGACCGGCGTGGGATTCCAGCCGTTGCAGGGATTATAGAGTTGCGGACAATTGGAGATCACGACCAGGACGTCGCGCTCGGCGCGTAGGTCAACATAGTCGCCGGGCTCGGAACGGCCGTCGACAATCTCGGTCATGCCGTCCGGCTTCACCGGCACATACATGAACCAATTGATGTTGCCGGGGATGTCCCGCGCGTCCATGCCGTGTTCGGCGAGCGCCGCGATGAAATTGCCGCGGCAACTCGCGGTGCCCTTGATGCCGTAGCGCGCATGATTGCTCTCGGCGCTGCAGCAGCCGCTGATGGTGTCGTGGCGGCCGACCGTGTCCTCGGCCACCGTCATCAGGACGTCGCCCAGATCCGAATAGAGCTTGAAGCCGGCGCCCACGTATATCGAGCGGTTGAGCTTAATGGTGTTGGCGGCGTTGTAGCGGTTGGCGTGGTCGGCGGCGTCATAGACCAGGAAATCGACGGCCTGCCGGCCCTCAAGGTCGATGATCCGCAGATGATCGCCGGCGCGGATGACGCGCGAATAGGGGCCGGGCTCGACCACGCGGTCGCTGAGCGCCGTGCCCGGAAACTGCAGCGCGCGGCCGAGCTTCGCGCCGCCCACTCGCGCCTTCACCTCGGCCATGTGCTTCATCGAGGCCGCGCGCTTTTCCGCCGCGAGCGCCCGCGAGCGCGCGGCGCGTTCCTCGTCCGTGACGCCTTCGCCGTCGAGCACGATCCCCGCCATGGTTCCGAGCCTCCCGCCGACCGCTGCGCGATGAGGGTAGGGTCTCGGGCGGCGGCCCGCAATGTTCGCGGCGGAGCTGAGCCAAAATGCGGAGTCCGCCTAGGCCGAACGCTGCGGATCGGGCCCGAGCCGCTAGGAGGTGATCTTTTTCGGGCCAGCTTGATTTCAACTATCCAACGAGTAAGTCCGTCCCCACCTCACCTATAGGATCTGTGCGGAGGTGGACATGTCCGGGAAATTTCCCATAGTTGCCGTGTCCATCGGTCTGTCGCTTGCCTTGGCGGCCTGCGGCGAAACCAAGGGCGAGCGCGGCTTGAGCGGTGCGGCGATCGGCGCGGGTGCGGGTGCCGTCGTTGGGGCGGTCACCCCGATCGGTCCCGCAGGTGGTGCCCTGATCGGCGGCGCCGCGGGCGCTGCCACGGGCGTGCTCACGACGCCAAGCCAGGTCAATCTGGGCAAGCCCACTTACCACGGCGGTTCGGGCAGAGACGCCACGGTCCGCGACATCCAGGCCGGGCTACAGCGCCTGGGCTACAATCCCGGCGCGGCAGACGGGCGGATGGGACCCAAGACCGCGGCCGCGATCCGCCAATACGAGCAGGACAACGGCATGCCGGTCGACGGCCAGCCGTCGCAGGCTGTCTTGGACAGCATTCGCGCCAAGACCTGAGCGCGTCACCCCGCCGCTTCGGCCGTGCCGGTCGCCGGTT
Organism: Allostellaceae bacterium; assembly: GCA_035569735.1. Lineage (GTDB taxonomy): Bacteria > Pseudomonadota > Alphaproteobacteria > ATCC43930 > CGMCC-115725 > DASZHJ01. Next base: position 2,411 of record DATMMM010000210.1, read on the forward strand.
CCCGCGCACCGGATGCGGGGCCGGCGCAGGATTTTGCGCACCCTCCGGCTTGATCACTCGATCTTAACCAATCGGCGCCTATCTCATTCCTGCGCGGCGTCGGCGACAGCCACCGCCGCGGGCGGGAATTGGGGACGCATCGTCGGGAGGGTGCGTGTCGGAGGTGGCATCAGCGGAGTGGCGGGTCAGCCTGTCGACCCTGCCGGCGAGCCGGCAGGAACGCCGGCGTGCCTTGAGCGTCGTCCTGATCTCGCTCTTGGGCTTCGCCCTCGCGGCACCTTTCGCCAAGGTGAAGCTGCCGACGGTGATGGCCTTCGTGCCGAGTTACGAATCGGCGCTCGCGATCAATGATCTCATCACCGCCATTCTGCTCTTCGGCCAATTCAGCATCCTGCGCTGGCGCGCCATCCTCGTGCTGGCGTGCGGCTATCTCTTCACCGCGGGGATCGCCGTCCCGCACGCGTTGAGCTTTCCTGGCCTCTTCTCGGAGACAGGACTGCTGGGCGGAGGCCAGACCACGGCCTGGCTCTATATGCTCTGGCATGGCGGTTTCCCGCTGGCGGTCATCGGCTATGTGCTGCTGAGCCGGGGCGATCGCGCGCGGCAAGCTCCGGCGGAGTCCCCGCGCGGGGCGATCCTCGCCGGCGTGATCGCCGTCGCGGTCATCGTGGGCTCGCTCACGCTGCTCGCCGCTAACGCGGAGAACGCCTTGCCCGCGATCATGTCCGCCAACAGCTATACGCCCGCCATGATCGGCGTGGTCTCGACCGTGTGGGCGCTCAGCCTGCTGGCACTCGCCGTGCTCTGGCTTGGAACGCCGCACTCGGTGCTTGACCTCTGGCTCATGGTGACGATGTGCGCGTGGATCTTCGACGTGGCGCTGAGCGCGGTTTTCAACGGCGGCCGCTTCGACCTCGGCTTCTATGCGGGCCGGATCTACGGGCTCATGGCGGCGAGCTTCGTGCTGCTCGTGCTGCTGCTGGAGACCGGCGCGCTCTACGCGCGGCTTGCCCGGTCGCTGGAGGCGGAGCGCCGCGAGCGCGAGGAGCGGATGAAGCAAATGCAGTCGGAGCTGATCCACGTCTCCCGCGTCAACGAGATGGGACTGATGGTGTGGACGCTCGCCCACGAGCTCAACCAGCCCCTGTCGGCGGTCACCAACTACATCCGCGCGGGCCAGATGCTGGCGGAGCGCGGGGAGGCCTCGAAGCTGCGCACGACGCTGGAGCGCGCGGGCGAACAGACCGCGCGCGCGGGACAGATCATCCAGCGCTTGCGCGCCTTCGTGAAGAAAGGCGAGACCGAGCGGCGCATCGAGGATATCCGCGCGACGATCGAGGAGGCCCGCACGCTGGCGCTGGTGGACACCGCGCAACGCGCCGTTGCGGTCGAGATCAGCATCGAGCCCGGTCTGCCCTCGGCGCTCATCGACAAAGTGCAGATTCAGCAGGTCCTGCTCAATCTGATCCGGAACGCGATCGAAGCGATGGCGGAGAGCCCGCGGCGGGAGATCGTCATCTCAGGTAGTCCGGCCGAGGGAGACATGATCGAGGTCAGGGTAGCGGACACGGGTCCGGGCCTGGCACCCCTCGTGCGCGAGAAGCTGTTTCAGCCCTTCACGACCACGAAGGCTCACGGCATGGGCGTTGGCCTGTCAATCTGCCGCTCCATCGTCGAGGCTCACGGCGGGCGTCTGTGGGCGGCCGACAACGCCGGCGGCGGCACGATCTTCTGCCTTACCGTGCCCGGCGCCCGGGTCGCCCGCCTCGACGACTGGCGCCATCAGCGGCAGTCGACGATGTAAGGGGATGAATGCGCCTCCCCCCGTCCGCTTCGGCGGAAAATGTCAGGCCGGAAGCGGCGGTCCCTCGACGCTCCAGGCCGGGCGCGCAAAGACGCGGCGCATGATCGGCTCGAAGGCCGAGAGCGGCATGGTGTCGTAGTTCGGATCGAACGCCGCCTGATCCCATTTGGCGCAGAACTCGAGGGTCTTCTCGAAGGCGGGGTGGCCGCGGAACTGCTCGCGGGCGTTCCGGTCTTTGCCGTAGTGGTGGAAGTAGTAGTAGCCCTGGAAGATGCCGTGATGCTGAACGATCCAGTGGGTCGTGCGGCTGACGTAGGGCTGCAGCAGGGCGGCGGCGAAATCCGAGTGATTCTCGGGGGCCAGCATGTCGCCGATATCGTGCAGGAGAGCCGCCGTCACCGTCTCGTCGTCGGCGCCGTCGCGAAAGGCACGGGTCGCGGTCTGCAGCGAATGCTCGTAGCGGTCGACCTGATCGCCTTCGTAGCTGTGGCGCAGCAGCGGCAGATAGGCGAGCACCCGGTCGACGGTCGCCGCGATGAAGGGCTTCGCGAGCTCACCCACCAGCGCGTAGTCCTTGGCGGTGCCATCCTCCATGCGGATGTAGCTCACGGTGCGTTTTGCGGGGGCGGCGCGGTTGGACATGGGTGAGAATCCTTTCGGGGCGGGCCGCACTTAGCCGCGGGCCTGAGCCTCGACCTGCTTGACCCGGGAGACATCGAGACGCCTCTCAATATACTCGACCAGCTTGGCCGTGGGATAGCTGATCAAAAAGTAGATCACGGCCACCTCGGCGAAGATCTCGAAATGCCTGAACGTGGCGGCGGCCAGGATCTGGCCGGAGAACATGAGGTCCCTCATCGTGATGGTCGAGACCAGCGCGGAGTCCTTGAAGATCGAGACGAAGAAATTGCCGATCGCCGGCACAACGATGCGGAGCGCCTGGGGCAGGATGATGCGCCGCAACAGCAGCCGGCGCGACATGCCGATGGAGAGTCCGGCTTCCCACTGGCCCTTGGGGATTGCGAGGATGCCGCCGCGGAACACCTCGGCCATGTAGGCGCTGTAGTTGAGGGTGAGACCCCAAATGGCAGAGGTGAAGGGCGTCAGGATGAGGCCGGCATAGGGCAGCACGTAATAGATGAAGAACAGCTGCAGCAACAGCGGCGTTCCGCGGATGAATTGCACGTAGGGCGTGGCGAGCGCACGGAGCGGCCAGTACCGCGAAACGCGTGCCACGCCCACGAGGAGCCCGATCACGAGCGAGAGGGCATAGGAGAGCAGCGACACCGCGATGGTGAGCTCGGCGCCCTTCAACAGCGTGGGCAGGAACGAGATCATATCCTCGATCGAGAAATACATCCGGACCTCTTGCTCGCTCCGATGGCGGACTCGGCAACGACGAGCAGCCCCGCGGCAGCACCGCTTGTGGCGGCGCTGCCGGGGGACTGCTCGCGATGGTCGCTGCGCTAGTTGTTGTACCCCGTGAGGTTCCACTTCGTGAGGATCTTCTGCATCTCGAGCTGATCCTGCATCCACTCGAGCGCGCCCGAGAACGCGTTGCACCACTGCGCGTCGCTCTGCCGGAACGCGTAGCGGCTGTAGCCCACCGGGTTCTTGAAGGTGCGCGGCTCATAGCCCTCGGAGAGCTCGACCGGCCATTCCGGATGGTCCTTGAAGGACGCGGCCAGCACCGGCTGGTCGTAGATGATGCCGTCGACGCGGCCGAGCACGAGATCCTGGATGACCTCCTGCCAATTCTTGACCACCACAAGATCGAGGCCGTCGACGCCCCGCAACCACTCCGCGTAGTTGGTGCCGTTGAGGGTCGCGATCTTCTTTCCTTTCATGTCGGCGAAGCTGTTGATCTTGAGCGGGTTGCCCTTCTTCACCGCCAGCCACTCGGAGTAGTAGTAGGTCGGGAAGCAGAACTCGACCACCTTTGAGCGCGCGATCGTCCAGTGGATTGAATCGCCGACGATGTCGAAGCGGCCATCCAGCAGGCCGGGGATCAATCCCGAGAATTCCACGGTCGAGACGGTGATCTTCGGGATCTTCAGCATCTTCGCGACGTATTTGATGATCTCCGCATCGAGGCCGCTCCACTCCTGTGAATTCGCGGGATAGAAGGAATACGGCCAATCGTCCGACGTGCCGACGACGATCTCTCCCTTCGACTGGAGCTTCGCCAGCGAGTCGTCGCAGGGCAGCTTCGATATCACGAAGTCCTTGAACGAAGTATCGACGGCCGGCTCCGTCGCCGCCTTCACGATGGCCGGTGCCGCAACCGCCGCCACGCCCGCGGCGGCGCCCGATCTCAACAGCCCGCGGCGGCTGAGCCGCCCGAGTTTCGGCGCACCGGGTTTGCCGAGCTTACTGTCGTTCCTCATCGCTTAGCCTCCTTGGTTTGCGAGCGCTGTCGGCTCGTCGTTGAAATCGTGTTCCGCGGTCACGACGGCGGTTCCGCCGGCTCGACCCTGCCGTTGCCGTTGCCGTTCCGCTCGAGGATCGTCTGCAGGAACTGCCGTGTGCGATCGGCGCGGGGCGCCGAGAAGATCTGCTGCGGATGGCCTTCTTCGACGATGACGCCGTCGGCCATGAAGACCACGCGATCGGCGACGTCCCGGGCGAAGCCCATCTCGTGCGTCACCACCACCATGGTCATGCCCTCGGCTGCGAGCTGGCGCATGACGCGCAAGACCTCGCCAATCAGCTCGGGATCGAGCGCCGAGGTGGCCTCGTCAAACAGCATGACCTTGGGATCCATGGCGAGCGCGCGGGCGATCGCCACCCGCTGCTGCTGCCCGCCGCTCAGCTGATGCGGATAGTTGTTGGCCTTCTCGGCGATGCCGACGCGGCGCAGCTCTGCGTGTGCCCGCTTGCGCGCGACCTCGACCGGATCGCCTCGGACGTAGACCGGCGCTTCCATGACATTCCCGAGCGCGGTCATGTGGGGGAACAGATTGAAGGATTGAAACACCATGCCGATGTGCGAGCGGATCTCCTCGATCCGGCGCTCGGGATCGACCACGATCCGTCCGGCCTTGACATAGCGATAGACCGGCTCGCCCTCGAAGTAGATCGTGCCGCCGTCGACGGTCTCGAGATGATTGATGCAGCGCAGGAGCGTCGATTTGCCGGCACCGGACGGTCCGATGATGCAGACTACCTCGCCCTTGCGCACCTCGAGCGTGACGTCGCGCAAGACCTGCAAGCGCCCGAAGGATTTATCGATGCGATCGAGCCGCAGGATCGTCGGCTGAGCTGGCGCGGCAGACAGCGCGGTGGCGGCAGTCACTCGGTTCCCCTCTTCCCCGGCATGCGATCCCTCGGATGCGCCCGTGGCACTCCAGCAATTCGCATGCCATTCCGAAATATCGTCGCCGCGGTCACCGGCGGAACAAGCCCGCCCTAGCGGCGCGATCGGCATACTAGGCCACGGCGATGCACCGAAACAGCGATGCCGGGTCCTACGCTCTCCCGACCCGGGATACGCAGAAACGGGCTGACGCTCGCAGCCCAAAAGCACATGCACAGAAAATATGCAGCCGAGCCTGCCGTCAAGGGCGGCCCACGGGATACCGACTCGGCGGAAATCCTGCTATTCAGAAGCCGGCTGCCGACCGGGAGTGCCGTCATGGCGGGACCCAAGGAAATTCCCATCATCGATTTCGCGGGAGTCCGCGCGAGCGATCCCGCTGCACTCCGCGCCGCCGCCCGAGAGGTGCGTGCTGCTTGCACGGGAGTGGGGTTCTTCTACATCACGGGGCATGGCGTACCGCCTGGCGTGATCGAGGGCGCCGCCGACGCGGCGAGGCGCTTCTTCGCGTTTCCTTCGCAAGCCAAGCGGAGCGTCGCCGCCAATGCCAACCATCGCGGCTTCCATGCGAAGGGCGACGCGCTCATGTACGGAGCTAAGAAGCCGGACGCGAAGGAGTTCTACAGTATCGGCCTCGAGCTCGGCGCGGACGATCCCAACGTGCGCGCGGGCGAGCCTCTGCGGGGCCCGAACAACTGGCCGAGCTTCATGCCGGAGCTGCAGCCGGCCCTCTATCGGTATTTCGAGGAAATGACCGCCTGCGGCACGGACCTGCTGCGCGTGGTGGCGCTGAGCCTCGGTCTCGATGAGGCATTCTTCGCGCCGCGCTACACGAAGCCTCTGCAGCGCACGCAGATCATCTATTACCCGCCACAGCCTCCGGCGAGCCAAACCGACGAGTTCGGCGTGGCGCCCCACTCGGACTATGGTTGCATCACGCTGCTCTGGCAGGACGACAACGGCGGCCTGCAGGTGAGGAGTGTCGCCAGCAAGAGCTGGATCGACGCACCTCCGATCCCGGGTACGCTGGTGATCAACGTCGGCGACCTGCTGGCGCGCTGGACGAATGGCCGGTTCAGCTCGACGCATCACCGCGTGATCAACCGCTCGGGCCGCGAGCGCTACTCGATCGCGACGTTCTTCGATCCCGATTTTTCCACCGTGATCGATCCGCGCGAGCTCGGGACTCCCCAGCCGGAGTGCCGCTACGAGCCCGTGCGCGCCGGCGACTATATCCTCGGCCGTTTCGACCAATCCTTCGGCTACCGCAAAAAGCTGGCGACACCGGCCGGATAGGGCGTGAGCGCGGCGAAGCGGTCACGCAGGGGTCATTGGCCAGGCGCCAGGCTCGGTTGATATAGTCGGCCTTCGCCTTTTGTCCGTGGCACGCTCTCGTCAAACGCCCGTCTTCCGGGGAGCACACATGTTCAATCCGACCGCGCTCGTGATCGACAGTTTCGTCGAGCAGCTGCAGACGATGTATCAGCGGGTTTACGGGCTGTTGGAGCCCGGCTATCCCGGCATCATCGGATTCATCGGCCGGGTGGCGCTGGAGAACATCGCCAACAGCGACGCGCCCTACCACGACGTGAACCACACCATCATGGTGACGCTGGTGGGCCAGGAGATCCTGCGCGGCAAGCACATCGTCCAAGGCGGCATCACGCCCCGGGACTGGCTGCACTTCATGGTCTCGCTGCTCTGCCACGACATCGGCTATGTGCGCGGCGTCTGCCATGGCGACGGCGGTGGCCGCTATGTCATGAATGCCAAGGGCGAGACCACCGAGTTGCCGCCGGGCGCCACCGATGCCGCGCTCACGCCCTATCACGTCAACCGCTCCAAGCTGTTTGTGCGCGAGCGCTTCGGCAAGGTCAGCCTGACGCAGATCGACACGCTGGTGATCGAGGGCAACATCGAGCACACGCGCTTCCCGGTGCCGACGGACGACGAGCACTCGAACCGCGCCGATTATCCGGGCCTGGTGCGCGCCGCCGACCTCATCGGCCAGCTCGCCGATCCCAATTATATCCGCAAGATCCCCGCGCTCTTCGCGGAATTCCATGAGACCGGCACCAGCGAGAAGCTGGGCTACCGCAACGCCGGGGACCTGCGCGCGGCCTACCCGAGCTTTTTCTGGAAGGCGGTCACGCCCTATATCGTCGACGGACTGCGCTACCTGCGCGTGACGCAGGAAGGCAAGCAGTGGGTCGCCAATCTCTATGCGCATGTCTTCGCGGAGGAGCATCACGGCGCGATCTGACGGGAGTCGCGGCTTCCGCTACACGCTGCTGCTCTTAGCCGTCGCGATCGGCCTCGGCGGAACCGCCGCCGCCGGCGAGCAGAGCGAGCCGCGCAGCGTGCTGTGGCCCATCGTGCAGTACTGTCTGGCGGCTCGGCACGATGCCGGCGAGCCCGCGTGTTTCCTAACGGATCCCACGCACGGCTATGCGCTTCTCAAGGACATCCGCGGTCCCACGCAGGTGCTGCTGGTGGCGACCGACCGGCGTTGGGGCACGGAGGATCCGCGCGTGGAGGCGCCCGACGCGCCGAATTATTTTGCCGCGGCCTGGGCCGCGCGCCGCTGCGTCTCGAGGCTCGCCGGCCGGGACATCCCGGACGGCGAGATCTCGCTCGCCATCAATTCGATGCGCGGCCGCACCGACGGCCAATTCCACATCCATATCGACCGCATCAGGCCCGAGGTCCAAACGAAGCTCGGTCCCGGGGTCTCGGAGCTGGATTTCTCAGGCCACCACTACGCGGTGCGGCACATCGACAAGCTCAAGGGCGTAAACCTGTTTGCGGCCGAGGCCGGGCGCACGAAGGCCCCGATCGGCGAGGAGACCCTGGTGGTGGCCGGCGATCCCCGCGGCGGTTTCTACGTGCTCACGGACCGCGCCACCGGCGCGGACCGCGCGAGCGGCGAGGAGCTGCAGGTGGAGCACCAAAGGCTCTCGCCCGACCAGCTCCGCGCCATTGCGATCTCGGGGTGCGCGGATCCGCCGTGATCACGGCGCTCGAACCGTCGCTCAACCCCCCGAGGCCCGCGCGAGCGCGTTACGGAGACCATCTGCGCCAGGGTTCCTGGCCGTGAGCCCGAGCACGATGTCCTGCGCCCTTACGCTCGGGCTATAGTACTCCTGGTTATAGACCAGCCGCGGCTTGATGATGCCGCCCTCCAGCGCGATGCCGCCGTAGAGGCCCATGGCCTGCGGGACGAAGGCATAGATATCGGTGCCGGCGGCGCTGGTGGTGGAGGCCTCGGCACCCGCCCCCACGGTGACGATCGCGATGCCGGCCTCGGCGCCGACCTTGAACTCGTCCGACATCAGCGCGTTGAGCGCCTTCTCGTTCATGATGATGAAGACGATCCTCGACAACTGGGCACCCGCCTGCAACCCGAGGGAGCCCGCGCCAAACACATAGAAGGCGGGATAGCTCCAGGTGTTGGTGGCGGGATTACGGCTCAAGAGCACGCCGCTGCCGGCCTGGGCGCCGACGATGAAGCCGGCCTTCACCAGCTCCGGGAAGATCATGATGCCGCGCGCCCGGCGCAGGAGCTCGCCCATGTTGGTCGGGGCGCCGGGCCCGGCGCGCAGCTGCTCGACCACTGCCGTCGCCCGGTCGACCGCCGCCTGCTCGCTGCTCGCCTGGGCCCAGGCGATCTGCGGTACCGCGAGCGCCAGCGCCGCGGACATGATCATCAGAGTACGCCTCATTGATCCCCCTCCATCGGTGGTGCGACTCGTGGGCCAGCGACCTCGGCCCGGCGCATCATTCCCGCATTGCGATCACTGGGCAATATGCAGTGCGCGGTTGACGATAAATGGACTCACGGAGTCGCCGACTGACCAGCCGGGCCCGGTCGGGCTCACAGCTGCTTGCGGTAGACGACGAAGCCAGTGTTCTCGGCCACATTATCGTAGAGCTTGCGCGCCGTCGCGTTGGTCTGGTGGGTGAGCCAGTAGACGCGCGTGCCGCCGGCGAGCTTGGCGCGCTCGTAGACCGCCTCGATCAGAGCCCGACCCACGCCGCGGCCGCGTGCCGTCTCGTCCGTGAAGAGGTCCTGCAGATAACAGGTGGGCTCGATCATCGTGGTGCTGCGGTGGAAGAGATAATGCACGAGGCCAACGAGCTTGCCCTCGCTCTCCGCCACCAAGCCATGGACGGGCTCATAGGCATCGAAGAAGCGCGCCCAGGTCATCCGGGTGATCTCGGCCGGCAGCGCCGTCGGGCCAACGCGGCCATAGAACTTGTTGTATCCGTCCCAGAGCGGCAGCCACGCGTCATGGTCGGCGCGGTCGATGGGGCGAACAGTGAGAGCGGTGGCCATCCGGGGCTCCGGTGCGCTGTGCGGGCGCAAGCCTAGTCAAGCGCCGCAGGCCCCACAAGCGACCCTCGCGCCGGCGTCGCGGACGCCATAGTATCGCGGACCCGACCCCCAGGAACCCAAAGGGAGCACGACGATGGCAGCGATCCCCGACAAGTTTCTCGACTTGGTGAAAGACAAGAAGGCCTTCGCCAATCTCGCGACGCTGATGCCGGACGGCACGCCCCAGGTGACGCCGGTCTGGTTCGACTATGCCGACGGCGTGCTGCGCGTGAACACGGCCAAAGGCCGGGTCAAGGCGCGCAACATGACGACCGGCGCGCCGGTCGCACTGGCCATCATGGATCCCGACAACGCTTATCGCTATCTCCAGGTCCGCGGCCGGGTGAAACGCATGACCGAGCAAGGCGCCGACGCGCACATCGACTCGCTCGCCAAGAAGTACCTGGGTCAGGACAAGTATCCCTGGCACCAGCCCGGCCAGGTGCGGCAGATCTACGAGATCGAGCCGACCCACGCCAGCGTCATGGGCTGAGCTGGGCTCAAGACCGCCGCTTGGCTCCGATCGTCGCGCGAAGCCATCGCTCGATCTCGTCCAGCACGCGCGCGTGGACCTGGGCCTGCGGCGTGCCCGCGCTCTTCGGCACCTTGAAAGAGTGGTCGCCGCCCGCGATGACGTAGAGTTCGTGTTGCGCCTTGAGCTGGCGGAGCACGGGGCGGAGCTCGTCGGGCGTGCCGAAGGCGTCGCGCTCGCCCTGGACGACCAGCATCGGGGTGTGGATGGTGGGGAGATGCTTCGTGCGGAGCTGATCCGGGCGGCCGGGCGGATGCAGGGGATAGCCCAGCAGCACAAGGCCCCCGATCCCCTCGGCATCGGCCGCCGCTACCTGCGATGCGATTCGCCCGC
>DATMMM010000211.1:0-14084 GCA_035569735.1 Allostellaceae bacterium
TCGAGGCGTCGGCCTCGCCGAGATCGAGGTCGAGGTCCTTGATCAGCTTGCGCGCGGCTTTGCCGTAGGAATCCTGGTCGTCGACCAGGCGATCGAGGTCGCGGATGTCGCGGCCGATGCGGCCCTCGAGGAAAGGCCGCCAGAGATCGACCAGGCGCTGGGCGGCAGGGGGCGGCGGCGCGCCCGTGAGCTGCTCGCGGGTCAGCAGCCGGATCGCCTCGGCGAGCGTGCTGTCGCTGCGCTCGGTCAAGCGGTCGTAGCCCTGGCGGCGGTAGCGCTGGTCCAGCATGGCCGCGAGATTGGCGGCGAGGCCGCTCATGCGGCGGGCGCCCAGCGCCTCCACCCGCGCCTGCTCGACGCCTTCGAAGATGGCGCGCGCCACCTCGTTCTGCGGCAGGCGGCGAGCGTGGAGCTGAGCGTCGTGATAGCGGAGCCTCAAGGCGAGCGCGTCGGCAGCCCCGCGCACCAGCGAAGCCTCGTGCTGCGAGAGGTCGCGCGGCGGCATCGGGAGCCGCGCCCGCGGGCCCGCGAGACCCGGCGGCTCCGGTCCGTAGGTCACGGTGACGTCGTCGCGCTCGGCGATCGCGCGTAGCGCGGCCGTGGTAGAGCGCTTGAAGACTTCGACCGGCGAGGAGGACTCGGCCATGCAGGTTCCAGGCGGGCTCAGACCAGCGTCGCCTGGACCCCGGTCTCCTTGAGCTCGGTGCCCAAGCAGCGCTGGTAGTATTCGGCCACGGTCGAGCGCTCGAGCTCGTCGCACTTGTTCAGGAATGTGAGCCGGAAGGCGAAGGCGAGATCGTTGAAGATTTTCGCGTTCTCGGCCCAGGTGATGACGGTGCGCGGCGACATCACGGTCGAGATGTCGCCGTTGATGAAACCGGAGCGCGTCAAGTCGGCGAGCGCCACCATGGCACTGATGGTGCGCCGGCCCTCCTCGCTGTCCCAGCTCGGTGCCTTCGCCAGCACGATCTCCACTTCGGCGTCGTGCGGCAGGTAATTGAGCGTCGCCACGATGTTCCAGCGGTCCATCTGGCCCTGGTTGATCTGTTGGGTCCCGTGATAGAGGCCGCTGGTGTCGCCGAGGCCGACGGTGTTCGCCGTCGCGAACAGGCGGAAGGCCGGATGCGGGCGGATGACGCGGTTCTGGTCGAGCAGCGTGAGCTTGCCCTCGACCTCGAGCACGCGCTGGATCACGAACATGACGTCGGGCCGGCCGGCGTCGTACTCGTCGAACACCAAGCAAGTCGGATGCTGCAACGCCCAGGGCAGCAAGCCCTCGCGAAACTCGGTCACCTGCTTGCCGTCACGCAAGACGATCGCGTCCTTGCCGACGAGATCGATGCGGCTGATGTGGCTGTCCAGATTGACGCGGATGCAGGGCCAGTTCAGGCGCGCGGACACCTGCTCGATATGCGTGGACTTGCCGGTGCCGTGGTATCCGTTGATCAGGACGCGGCGGTTATAGGCAAAGCCCGCGAGGATCGCGAGGGTAGTGTCCCGGTCGAAGCGATAGGCCTCGTCGAGATCGGGCGTGTGCTCGCTGGCGTGGCTGAATGCGGGCACCTGCAGGTCGGAGTCGATCCCGAAGGTCTGCCGGACGGAGACCGTGATATCGGGCAGATCGGGCGCTTGACCCGCCGATCCGTTTGAAGTCTGAGCCGAAGTCATCGGAGTGCACGGGTCCTTGCGAAGGAGGGAACGGGTTGGGGCTGATCGGGATCCGCCGCCCCGGTGAAATTCACAGTCCGGGGAAATAGCTGCTCTTGAGCATGGAATAGGCTTGATTGATCACCTTCAATCTCTCTTCCGCCGCCTTGTCCCCGCCATGCGAGTCCGGATGGTGGCGTTTGACGAGCTCTTTGTAGCGCGCCTTCAGCCCCGGGAGCGTCAGCGGCAGCTCGAGCGCGAAGACCGCGAGCGCCTCCTCCTGGGGAGTGCGCGGCCGAGCACGCTCGCGCGCCCGCTCGATCGGCTCGTCGGGATCGAGGAGGCCATAATCCTCCCAGTTCACATGGATCCGCGCGCCGAGGCGGCTCCCCAACGGCCAGGTGGGCCGCTGCCAGACGGTGTCGGAGCGAATCTCCGCCTCGATCTCGGCCTCGCTCATGCCGGCGTAGTAATTCCAGGCGGCGTTGTAGGCCCGCACGTGGTCGAGGCAGAACCAATAGAAGGCATTGAGCTCCGACTTCGACCGAGGCGCCCGGAAGTCGCCGCGACCCGCGCAGCCCGGATGGTCGCATGGCCGCATAGGCGGCACGCTCGCCGTCTCCAACGGTGATTCAATGGCCATACGCCGCATTCCAGCAGTATGAGGAGGCCGCCCAGCCAAGACAAGCGGGGCAGTACAGGCCTGCATTTCCTGCATTTTGCGCTCCCTGCACCTTGACAGAACGGGGTCCGGCGCCGAGCCTCGGGCCGGCTCGCAAGAGGCTCTGGTCATGAATGTCGCACACCGAATAAGAGACAAACTAACTTCCGCACTCAACCCTACAACGCTCGAGATTGTCGACGAATCCCACCGTCACGCCGGCCATGCGGGCGCGCGCCCAGGCGGGGAAACGCATTTCCGGGTAGAGGTCGTGGCAGCCGTCTTTCAGGGCAAAAGCCGGCTGGAGCGCCAGCGCCTCGTCTATGCGGCCCTCAAGGAGGAAATGTCGCAGCAGATCCATGCCTTGAGCCTGGTTACCCGCGCGCCGGGCGAGGCGTCTTAGTCAGCGTTTGCGCACCCGTCCCTACGCCGCAGCCGATCTCGACGCGCTCATCGCCCTGTTCCGGACCTCTGTGCGCAGCCTGGCGCCGCACGACTACATGCTCGGCCAGGTCCTCGCCTGGGCGCCCGACGAGATCGATCCGGATGGCTGGCGCGTTCGGTTGGCCGCGAGCAGCACCTGGGTCGCCGCATCCGGCGATCGCGTCGCAGGCTTCATCAGCTTGGAGTGGGACGGCCACCTCGACATGCTCTACGTCCATCCCGATTTCCAACGCCGTGGCGTCGCGAGCATGCTCCTGCGGCGGCTCGAAACGTCGGCAGAGGGGCGCGGCTTGGTCCGGCTGTTCACTGAGGCCAGCACCGCCGCCAAGCCCTTCTTCGAGCTCCGGGGATTCCGGGTCGTCGTCGCGCAGGTCGTGAGCAGGCACGGCCAAGCGCTGGCCAATTTCCGAATGGAGCGTCGCCTCGCCTAGAGTTTTGCGTTACCCCCGCGACGCAACCTGGAATTGTCGCATAGCCAAATACTCGCTATCTGATTGCATCGGATATTCGACTGCCATAAAGTGTGAGCATGCGACGAAACGTCCTCGAGGACCGCGCGCATAACGGCTTCAAGGCGCGCATCGCCGACTCTCACGAATCGACGCTGCGCAGCGGCAATGTCACCGTGGCCGGCCGGCGCACCAGCATCCGGCTCGAGCCGGCGATGTGGCAGGCGCTGCGCGAGATCAGCGCGCGCGAGGGCAAGACCATGCATGCGCTGGTGACGGAAATCGAGCGCGGCCGCGCCCAGTCGAGCCTCACTGCCGCGATCCGGGTTTTCCTACTGGACTACTTCCGGGCCGCGGCAACCGAGGAAGGGCATCGCCGCGCGGGCCACCGGCTCTCCGCTCACTTGCCCGTGTAGAAATCCGGCCAGTAGCGCTTCACAACGGGACTGTCGCTCGCGAACGCGTAGCAGGTTTCCAGTAGCCGCGGGCGCTTCGCGGGTTGGGCGGCCCGGGGCTGCTCGTCCTTCTTCAGACGATTGCGGTAGGGGAATATTGTCTGGAAGGCCGTGGTGGCGAGCGGCCCCAGAAGCTCCAGCAGATGCGTGCAGCCCTGAGTCCCGCCGAGCAGCTCGCGCGCCTTCGGCATGAATCCCGGCCGGATCGACAGGCCGACCAGGCGCTGGTAATTCGGGGTGACGTCGGGGCAGAGATCGTATGGACTGGCATCGGTCACCGCCTCGACGGCGCGCACCACGAGATCATCGTCGACCGTGAGCCGCAGCCACATGTCGTGGATAGGCGTGCCCGGCTCGATCTTGCCGCGCCAGTCGTTCTCGAAGGCGTAGGTCTTCACGTCGGTCAAATGCGCTTCGATATCCCAGAGACCGTCCGCGCGGCGATAGCCGCGGCAGTCGATCTCACGGGTGTGGATGTGCTCGCGGGGAGCGGAGGCTGAGAGAGGCATGGAGCCGTTATGTAAGCGCGAGCCGAGCGTTCCGCCAGCGAATTCCCTGCCTCAAGAAGAGACAGCTGCCGCGAGAAAATCGCGCACCGCCTTATCCGGAACGTCGCGCGCTATGAAGGCATCGCCGATCTCGCGGGCGAGAATGAAGGTGAGCCGGCCGTCGCTGACCTTCTTGTCGTGGCGCATGTGGCGCAGCAACCGGTCCGGATCGGGCCGAGGGCCCGCGACCGCACCGAGGCCGGTCGGCAACCCCGCGCCCGCGAGATGCCGGCGCACACGATGGGCCGTCTGCACCGTCGTATGGCCCAAACGCACCGAGAAATCGAACGCGAGAGCCATTCCCGCGGCCACCGCCTCGCCGTGCAGCAGGTCAGGCCTGAAGCCGGTCTCCGCCTCCAGCGCATGGCCGAAGGTGTGACCGAAATTCAGCAGCTGGCGCTCGCCGCTCTCGCGCTCGTCGCCCGCGACCACCGCGGCCTTGTGGACGCAGCTTTCGGCGACCGCGCGGATCAGCGCGGCCGGATCGCCCGTCAGGAGTTTCGGGCCGTCACGCTCCAGCCACTCGAAGAAGGCACGATCTCGGATCAGACCGTACTTCACCACTTCGGCGTAGCCCGCACGCAACTCGCGGCGTGGCAGCGTCGCCAGTGCCGCCACATCCGCCAGCACAACGACCGGCTGGTGAAAGGCGCCGATGAGGTTCTTGCCATGCGCCGAATTGATCGCGGTCTTGCCGCCGACGGAGCTGTCGACTTGCGCCAGCAGCGTGGTCGGGATCTGCGCATAGGCGAGGCCCCGCAGCAGGCTCGCCGCGGCAAAGCCGGTGATGTCACCGACCACGCCGCCGCCGAATGCCACCAGAAGCGTCTGACGCTCGATGCCGATAGCGAGGACTTCCTCGCAAAGCCGGGCGAAATGGGAAAAATCCTTGGTGCTTTCGCCCGGCGGCAAGATCACGGCTTTATGCGGGACACCGGCACTGCCGAGGCTTCGCTCGAGCGCAGGCAGATGCAGCCGCGCCACCGTCTCGTCGGTCATCACGACGATGCCGCGGCCTTTCGCAAAGGGCGCCAGATGCGCGCCCGCGCGCGCGATCAATCCGGTGCCGATGTGGATGTCGTAGCCGCGCGCATCCAGCTCCACGCGAACCACGCGCTCTTCGCTCATCGCGCCGGCTCGCGCGCGAGGGTGCGCCCCGAGAGATGCCGCTCGAGCGCCGCCATCACGCGCTCCATGGTAGCCTCGGGCGGCCCGTCCACGGTATCGACGGTGATGTCCGCGAGAGCATAGACCGGATAGCGCTCTTCGATGAGGCGCGCCAGGATCTCGCGCGGATCTCCTTGCTTCAGAAGCGGCCGGTTGTTCCGACGCGAGACCCGCTGATGCAGCAGATCGAGATCGGCACGCAACCAGATTGAGATGCCGCGCTCGCGGACGAGGGCACGCGTCTCCAGATCCATGAAGGCGCCGCCGCCGGCGGCGAGGACGTGCACGGGATTGCCGAGCAGCCGGGCGATGACCTTGCGCTCGCCCTCGCGAAACGCCGCCTCGCCGCGCCGCTCGAAGATCTCCTCAATGGTCTCGCCGGCTGCCGCTTCGATCTCGCTGTCGGCGTCGGTGAAACCGAGGCCGAGTCGTTGCGCCAGGCGCCGGCCGATATTGGTCTTGCCGGCCCCCATCAATCCCACCAGCACGAGGGTCCGGGGAACATGCAATTGTGGCGTGCTCATGGCCGAATGCCGCCGAGTCGGCCCGCCCCATCGTTGAAACTGTTAGGGCGCGCCGATAAACTCACGGCCGCCTCATCACGGCCGCACCCTAGCATATCGCGGCGATCGGCGGTCAATCGGGGCATTCGGGGGTACACAAGAACAGATGGGCAAAGTCGTCCTGGTCCTGCTGGCGGTGGTGGTGCTCGCCGTCGTCGGAGGCCTCACTTGGCTGGCATTCTGGGATATTCCAGCACCCAACCAACCAATCGAGCGGGTGCTTCCCGATGCGCGGTTTCCGAAGTGATCGGTGGCTTGCGCTGCCAGCGCTGCTGATCGCAGCCGCGCTGAGCGCGCCCTCGGCGGCGCAGGTCGGTCCGCCTATTCGCTTGGTGCCGCCACCGGCTGCGATCGCACCGGACGCGGCCCCGGCAGCTCCGGACACCGGTGCGGGGACCCAGACGCTCCCGCCCGGCGTCCAGGCCATGCCGCTGGCGCCGGTCGATCCCGCCTGGGCAGGCTCGCTCCTGGCCTCCGAGGGCGCGCTCCCCGAGACTCTCTGGCAGGGCACGCAGAAGGCTTTCGTCATAGCGGCCCTGCCGCTGCTGCAGCCGACCCTGTCACCGACCCTGCAGGACCTGAGCCGTCGGCTCTTGCTGAGCAATGCGATCGCGCCAAGCGGCCCTGAGCCGCCGAAGAGCCGAAGCCTCGCCGCGGTCCGGCTCGACCGGATGTTGGCCCTGGGGCACGTGGATCCGGCCGCGGATCTGATCGACCGGCTGTCGTGGAAGGGCGATCCCGAGCAGCTCGATCAGCTTCGGGTGGAGATCGGATTCCTCAAGAACGACAACAATGCCGCCTGCCGCCAGGTGCAAGACGCCATCGGCCATTACCAGGACGTCTGGTGGGACCGCGCTGAGATCGCCTGCCAGGCGCTCGCCGGCGATCCCGGCAAGGCGGCTCTGGGCCTGAGCCTGTTGCGTGAGCGACAGGTTCCGCGCGACCAGGTGTTCGACAGCTTGATCGAGGCGGCGGGCGGTCGCGCGACCAAGCTCGAGCGGATGCCGGATGCGACACCCATCCGCGTAGCGCTGCTGGCCGCTGCGAAGCTGCCGCTGCCGGCCGACGGGCTTCAGAACGCCGATCCCGCAGTGCTGCGCGCTTGGGCCACGAACGCCCAGGTGCCCAGCGAGCGGCGGCTCGCCGCCGCCGAGCGGGCGGCGGGTTTGGGCGCGCTTCCGCTCGACGATCTCCGGTCGCTCTATGTCGAGATCACGGTCAAGCCCGAGGACCGCAAAGCCGCGGTCCAGCAAGCTGGCGACAGTCCGCGCGCGCGCGCCCTGCTCTATTCGACTGCGAGCCAGGAGACGATTCCCGCCGCACGCGCGGAGGCACTGCAATCGCTGCTGCAGGCCGGCTTGAAGCGCGGCGAGTTCTCGACGACCGCCCGGCTGGTGGCACCGTTGCTGCTCGAGCTGGAGCCGAGCCCGGACCTAAACTCGTTCGCGCCCATGGCGGCGCGCGCGCTCTACGCCGTCGATCGCCCGCAAGAGGCCGGGCGCTGGGCCGAGATCGGCGGGCCCGCGGTACAGGCCCCGCTGTTCTTGCTCGCGCGGCTTGCGCTGGGCAACAACGGGCCGGCCTGGCCCAAGGACGGCTTCAAATCCATCCTCGAGGCGCTGCAGCCGAAGGATGCGATTTTGGAGCCAGGGAAGCTCCTGCTGGCGGGCGCGCTGCTGCAAGCGGTGGGCGAGCCGGTGACGCCGGCCGACTGGGCGAGGCTCGTGGCGCTCCCACCCGCCGCCGGCTCCCCGTTGCCAAATGCCGGGCTCTGGCTCGACGGCCGCGACGCCGTCGCGGCTCACCGCTCGGGCGAGGCGCTGCTCGATACGCTGGTGGTGGCGCAATCGGGCGGGCGGCTCTCCAGCGAGCCTATCGTGATCGCCGAGGCGGTCGCACGCCTCAACGCCATCGGACTGGAGGCCGACGCGCGGCATCTGGCCATCGAGGCGGCGCTCGCGGCCGGCTTCTAGCGGTGCGACGCTCCGAGATGAAGCGCCCCGCGCCCTCCCGTCACGTCGAGGCCTTCCTGGAGATGCTGGTCGCGGAGCGCGGTGCGGCCAAACTTACGGTCGAGGCCTACGGCCGAGACCTTGTGGATGCCGCGGCCCGTCTGGCCCAGCACGGCGCCAGTCTCGAGCGCGCTCGAGTCGAGGACCTCCGCGGCTATATCGCGGCGCTCGGTCGCGCGGAGCTCGGTCCGCGCACGCTGGCGCGGCGGCTATCGGCGCTCCGGCAGTTCTACCGCTTCCTGGTGGTCGACGGCGTGCGGCGCGACGATCCGACCGCCGGCCTCGATGGACCGCGCCTCGGTCGCCCGCTCCCGAAGATACTGGCGCAGGCGGATGTGGACCGGCTCATCGCCGCCGCCGAGCAGGATAGGAGCACCGAGGGCGTGCGGCTGCGCTGCCTGCTCGAGCTGCTCTACGCCACGGGATTGCGGGTCTCCGAGCTCGTAGGGCTGCCTTTCGCGGCCGCGCGGCCCGATGCGCGCACGTTGATGGTGCGCGGCAAAGGCGGCAAGGAGCGGCTGGTGCCGCTGGGCGCGCCGGCCCGCGCCGCGCTCGCCGACTATCGGGCCAAGCGCAGCCGGTTTCTCGGAGAGGGCGAAACCTCGCCCTGGCTGTTCCCGTCGCGGAGCGCACCCGGTCACCTCACGCGCCGACGCGTAGGCCAGCTGCTGAAGGAGCTGGCCATCAAAGCCGGACTGGAACCCGCGCGCCTCTCGCCCCACGTGCTCCGCCACGCCTTCGCGAGCCATCTGGTCGATCACGGCGCCGATCTCCGCAGCGTGCAGGAGATGCTCGGCCATGCGGATATTGCAACGACGCAGATCTATACCCATGTGGAGACCGACAGGCTGAAGCGGCTCGTCGAGGCGCACCATCCTTTGGCGCGCCGGAAGAAATGAACCGCTCCCCGTTGACCCAGAGACGTGCCCGCTTTTGAAATGGCGCCCGGCTCCGCCAGAAGAGATTCTTGATGCCAATCCTCGGACTCGCTGTCTTCGTCGCGCAAATCCTGTGCGCGGTTCACGTCATGAAGACGGGGCGGCCCTATTACTGGATCTTCATCGTGATCTTCGCGCCGATGGTCGGCATGATCGCCTATTTCATCGTGGAGATCCTGCCGGGGCTCATGGGCAGCCACACGGCGCGCAGCGCCGCCGCGGGCGTGGGCCGAGCGCTCGATCCCGGCCGCGCGATGCGCGAGGCTGAGCGGAACCTGGCAATGACCCCCACCACCGGGAACAAGGCGGCGCTCGCCGACGCCTATCTCGAGGTCGGCCGCACTGATGAGGCGGCGGCGCTTTATCGCGATGCGCTCGCCGGCGTGCACGCGAGCGATCCGGGGCTGATGCACGGCCTGGCACGAGCCGAGTTCGCGCGCGGCAACTTCGCCGCCGTCGAGCAGGTGCTCGACGCGCTGCGCGACGCCAACCCGAACTTCCAGTCCGCGGACTGCCACCTGCTCTATGCCCGCAGCCTTGAGGAGCAAGGCAAGCTCGAGCCGGCGCTCCACGAATACGAGGCGCTGGCGCCCTACTATCCCGGACAAGAGGCGCGCTGCCGCTACGCGCTGCTACTGGAGAAATCCGGGAAGCACCGGGAATCCCAGCGGCTCTTCCGCGACATATGCCAGTCGATCGAGATGAGCCCGCGCCACGCGCGCCGCCTGCAGCGCGAGTGGTACGACATCGCCCGCCGCGCGCTCGCGACCTAGAGAGACCGCGAAAGCTGGCGTCCCCCATAGCCCTGTGCTAGGGATCGGCCCCCATGCGGCATTTTCTCGATTTCGAGAAGCCGATCGCGGAGCTCGAGGGCAAGATCGAGGAGCTCCGGCATCTCACGAACGGCTCCGATCTCAACATCGCAGACGAAGTGACGCGGCTCGAGGCGAAGGTCGATCGCCAGCTGCGCCAGACCTACGCCCGCCTGACGGCGTGGCAGAAGGTGCAGGTGGCCCGGCATCCCGAGCGGCCGCATGCCTCCGACTTCATCAAGGGGCTGATCACGGATTTCACGCCGCTCGCGGGCGATCGCGCCTTCAGCGAGGACCGCGCCATCCTGGCCGGGCTCGGCCGCTTTCGCGGGCTCTCCGCAGTGGTGATGGGTCAGGAGAAGGGCGCCGACACAGAATCGCGCGTGCGGCACAATTTCGGCATGGCCCGGCCCGAGGGCTATCGCAAGGCGCGACGCCTGATGGAGCTGGCGGCCCGGTTTCGATTGCCGGTGCTGACCTTCGTTGACACCGCCGGTGCCTATCCCGGCATCGACGCCGAGGCGCGGGGCCAGGCCGAGGCGATCGCGCGCTCCATCGAGACCTGTCTCTCGATCGAGGTGCCGCTGATCGCGGCGATCATCGGCGAGGGCGGCTCGGGCGGCGCGATCGCGCTCGCCGCCGGCAATCGCGTCCTGATGCTGGAGCACGCGGTCTATTCCGTTATCTCCCCCGAGGGCTGCGCCTCGATCCTTTGGCGGAGCGCTGAAAAGGCTCAGGACGCCGCGGAGGCGCTCAAGCTCACGGCGCAGGATCTGCAGCGGCTGGGCGTGGTCGACGAAGTGATCCCGGAGCCGCTCGGCGGGGCCCACCGCGACCCCGCGAGCGCGATCGCAGCGCTGGGCGCCAGCATTGAGTCGGCACTGCGGCCGCTCCTTGGCCTCGAGGGGACGAAGCTCAGGGAGCAGCGGCGGGAAAAATTCCTCGCCATGGGGACGCGCGGCCTCTGACGCGGCCCGGCCTGGCATCGTGCGGTTGGACACCTATATAGAGGGCGCGTGCCCCTTCGCAGCTGTCATCAACCAGCTGTCAAGAAAGAGACATCATGACCCCTCAGGAACAGCAACTGATCAGCCAGCTCTTCCAGCGCCTGAGGCAGGCGCCCGCGCAGGAGAAGGACCCGGAGGCGGAAGCGCTCATTCAGCAAGGGCTGCGCGAGCAGCCCGACGCGCCCTATCTGCTGGTGCAGACCGTGCTCATCCAGGACATGACCCTTACCAACGCCCAGGCACGCATTGCCGAGCTTGAGCGCGAGCTCGCCGCGGCGAAATCGGCGCAGGCGCCGCGCCGCTCGACCAGTTTCCTGGGCGGGCTCCTGCACGGCAGCGTGCCGAGCGCTGGCGCGGCCTCTCGTGACCCGGAGCCCATACCTCAGCCGCAGGCAGGCTGGGCACCGAGTCAGAGCCCAATGCCAATGCAACCCATGATGATGCCGGGCGGCGGCTCCGGCTTCCTGCGGTCCGCCGCGGCAACGGCGCTGGGCGTGGTCGGAGGCGAGTTGCTGTTCCAGGGTGTCCACTCGATGTTTGGCGGACACATGGGCTTGGGTGGGCTCGGCGCAGGGATGCCTATGCAGCCGTCGCTCAGCGAGACCGTTATCAATAACTACAATGACGCGCCCGAGCACCATGGGGCCGGCGGCGACCATCCCGTGGAGGCTGCCGACCACCATCCCGACGACTCGGCCCAACAGAGCGCCGATCAAAGTGGCCACGATGACGGCAGCCAAGATCTCGCGGACGCGGACCAGAACAACAGTGATCAGGATGTCGCCGGGGATTTCGACAGCGGCGGTTTGGGCGATGACGATAGCGGCTTCGCCTGAGAGCGCCCGCTCTTACGACAGCTCAGGTGCCCGCAAGCTGTAGCCAGCGCCGCGCACGGTCTGGAGCAAGGGCGGCGCAAAATCGCGATCGATCTTCTGCCGCAAGCGGCTCACATGCACGTCGATCACATTGGTCTGCGGATCGAAATGATGGTCCCAGACCTTCTCAAGCAGCATGGTGCGCGTCACGATATGTCCTGCGTTGCGCATCAGGTATTCCAGCAGGCGGAACTCGCGCGGCAACACCTCGATGGAGCGGCCCGCGCGGCTCACGGTCCGCTTCAGCAGGTCCATCTCGAGATCTGCGACCTTGAGCCGTGTCTCGCTCGCGGAATGACTGCGCCGCTGTAGCGCCTCCAGTCGCGCCAGCAGCTCGGAAAACGCGAAGGGCTTGGAAAGATAATCGTCGCAGCCGGCGCGCAGCCCCTCGACCCGGTTCTCGACGTCGCCGAGCGCGCTCACGATCAGGACCGGCGTCTCGTTGTTGCGCGCCCGCAGCTCGGAGACGATCGAGAGGCCGTCCAGCTCCGGCAGCATGCGGTCGATCACGAGAGCGTCGAATTCGCCGTTTTGCGCGCATTCCAGGCCTTGCCGGCCAGCGATCGCCAAATCGACCTGATGCCCGCTCTCGCTCAGCCCCTTGACGAGATAAGCGGCCGCCTCGTCGTCATCCTCGATGACCAAGATTTTCATGTGCTCGCCCCGGCAGACCGGGAGCGGCACCGGCGACCTCCGCTCAGGAAGTCGCCGGCAGCCCCCGTCGTCCCGTTACCCGTTGTCCGACTGGCCGGACCAGGCAACGAAAGCGTTGACACCATGGCGGTTGATCTGCAGGAGCACGCTCTTGTCCGGATTGGACTTAGCGGCCTTCAGCTTTGACACCGCATCCTTCGGCGTCGTCACTGGCTCTTGGTTCACCGAGACGATGACGTCGCCCGTCTGCAAGTCGATCTCGGCGAGCGGGCTCGAGTCCGCGATCTGCGAGACCACCACGCCCTTGACACCCGACGGCACCTTCAGCTGCTTGCGCAAGTCGGGCGTCAGCGGAGCGAGCTTGAGGCCCAAGGCGCTCGCGTGCGACGGCGCCGCGGGCTGTTGCTCCTCGCCGCCGCTGTTGCTCGCCACGAGATCCATGTTATCGGGCTGCTCGGCGATCAGGGGCTCGAACGTGGTCTCATGACCCTTGCGCCAGACTTTCACCTTGGCGGTACGGCCGACCGGCGTTTCTGCCACCGAGCGGGTGAGATCGCGCAGCTTGGCGATGTCCTGCCCGCCGAAGCTCTCGATCACGTCGCCCTGCCGGATGCCCGACTTCTCGGCCGGACCGCCCTTGGTCACATCGGCGACCAGCGCGCCGTGGTCGTTGGGCAGGTCAAGGTTCTTGGCGATCGCCGGCGAAACCTCCTGGATCTGCACGCCGAGCCAGCCGCGGCTCACCTTGCCATGCTCGCGCAGCTGCTCGATCACGGGCTTGGCGAGATTGGACGGGATTGCAAAGCCGATGCCGACACTGCCACCGTTGGGCGAATAGATCGCCGTGTTGATGCCGATCACTTCGCCCTTGAGGTTGAAGGTGGGTCCGCCGGAATTGCCGCGGTTGATCGGAGCGTCGATCTGCAGGAAGTCGTCATAGGGCCCGGAGTGGATGTCGCGGCCGCGGGCCGAGACGATGCCGGCGCTCACGGTGCCGCCGAGGCCGAAGGGATTGCCGACGGCCACCACCCAGTCGCCGACCTGCTCGACGCCGCTGTCGCCGAAGCTGACGTAGGGCAGCGGCTTGTTGGTCTCGATCTTAAGAAGCGCCAGGTCCGTCTTGGGATCGCGGCCGAGGATCTTCGCCACGTGCTTACTGTCGTCCTGGAAAATCACCGTGACTTTATTGGCCTGGGCGTCCCCCACCACGTGATTGTTGGTCACCACTAGGCCCGAGGGGTCGATGATAAAGCCGGAGCCCAGCGCCATGCGCTGCGCGCGCGGCTGCGGCATCACCCGGCCGCCGGGACTGCCGGGATTGATGCCCCGATCCTCGAAGAACTTCTTCAGGAACTCGTCGAAAGGCGAGCCCTGGGGAATGCCCTGGAAGTCGCCGCCGCCATCGCCCTCGTCGGCGGTCTGGTCGCTCGCGTCGGCTTTCTCGAGCACCGAGATATTGACCACCGCGGGGAGAACTTTCTTCACCAGGGGCGACAGGCTCGGCATCTGCACGAGATTGCCGCTGGCGTCTTGAGCCTGGGCCAGGGGCGCAAACGCAAGGCTGGCGCCCAACCCCGCGGCAAGCAGCGAGGCACGGAGCCGCCCGAGGCGCGGCGCGGGCCTTGAGAACACTTGGATCATGGGACTTCCTCTTTCCTGAAGCATTGGACGCATTTTTCCGAACGGCGCGCCGACGGGGCGCGGCCCCCCGAGACCGCATTCCACCGGTATGATCGGCGAGACTAGGGCATCGTTGATTACGCCCTACCTTCACCGACATTAAATCGCCGTAATGACACATAAGCGCCGCAGCAACGGCTGCAAGAGCGCCCCAGCGCCAGCCTCGCTCTAA
>DATMMM010000212.1:0-8062 GCA_035569735.1 Allostellaceae bacterium
TGGGCAAGATCCCTGCCGCCGCCAGCGACCGCCTCGCACTCGACTTCGGTCAACTCGTGGAGGGTGTCCATGTTTCGAGCTCCTGCTGTGCTGATTCTCGCGCTGGTTCACGGCGGCGTAAACGGCACCTCCCACACAAAATCGCCATGTGGTCCAAAGGCGGCTGCCAGAGAGGCCTGCACTGCGTGAACTTCGTGACGAACTACCGATCCATTGTGGAGGACGTCACCGGGACCCGTCCCGGTAATACGATTGAATATGGAAACATGCACGCCCACTCCGCCGCCCTGACCGACATTGAAATCAAATCCGCCAGCGACCGCGTCGCACTCGGCTTCGGTCAACTCGTAGAGGGTGTCCATGTTTGGAGTTCTCCGCGTTGGTTCATGGGAAAACAAACGGCACCTCCCACCTAAAACTGGTAAGCGGCGCAAAGGAAGTTGTCCCAGACTGCACGGCGTGGACTTCGAACGAGACCAACGGTCCATTATGGAGGACGCCGCCCGGACCCGTCCCGGTAAAGTGATTGAATTTGGCAACACTCACGCCCCCTCCATCCCCTTGGCCGACATGCAAGGTCGCGCCGCCAGCAACCGCCTCGCACTCGGCTTCGGTCAGCTCATAGGTGGTGTCCATGTTTGCAGGTCCTCCCTGTCGCTTATCGGTTTCCGGCAGCCCAACAGTACCGATCCTCGCGCGGAAGACTATCGGGTAAAGTCAGCATTCCCTGGAGATTTTCCACCTAAGTATATGAATTCTCGGTAGTACGACTAACGGTTTAATATTCGGTACGCTGCCGATCAGTATTCCTTAGAGGCTTTCCATGTTGAATACTCGGTCCGCAGATGCCGCGTGCGCCTGCCCGACAGGTTCGGGTGCCGTCATGCAGGCGGGAGGCAGTCTAGCGAGAGTGCGACCACATAAGGGGCGCGAGCGCGGCGCGCTCCCGCCGTGAGAGATCACTCCGCGCGCAGCGCCTCGATCGGCTCGAGCCTGGCCGCCTTGCGGGCTGGGTAATACCCGAAGAAGATGCCGATGCTCGCAGCGAACGCCACCGCGAGCATCGCTGAATTCAGGCCGATGAAGATCGGCCAGCCGGCCAGCCGCGCCGCCACGCAAGCCGCAGCCGTCCCCACCACCAACCCGAGCAATCCGCCGACCGCGCAGAGCGTCACCGCCTCGGTCAAGAATTGATTGCGGATGTCGCGCCGGCGCGCGCCAAGCGCGATCCTGAGACCGATCTCCCGGGTCCGCTCGGTCACCGACACCAGCATGATGTTCATGATGCTGATGCCGCCGACCACGAGGGATACCGAGGCGATCGCCGCCAGCAGCCAGGCGATCGTCCTGGTCGAGGCGCGCCTTGCCGCCATGGCGGCGGCCGGGTTGTTGACCTGAAAATCGCTCTCCGCCTCCGAGCCCAGCCGGTGCCGCTGGCGCAGCAAAGCGTCGATCTGCGCCGTTGCCGGGCCCAGGGCATCGTCGGATATCGCCTTGATCAGGATGTAGGCGACAGAATCCCGGGTGACCTCGCCGGAGGTTCCGATCAAGCGCAGCCGCGCGGTCGAGATCGGCACGAAGACGACGTCGTCCTGGTTCTGCCCGAAGCCGGAAGCGCCTTTTTCCGCAAGGACGCCGATCACCTCGAACGGCACGCTGGCGATCCGGACATGGCCGCCCACCGGGTTCTCCTCGCCGAACAGCTGTTTCGCGACGGCGGCGCCGATCACCGCGATCTTTCCGCTGCGCTCCTCCTCCCCGCCTGAGAAAGCGCGGCCGGCCGAGAGCGGCCAATCGCGGATGGCGAAGTAGTCGCCGGTCGTGCCGTTGACGGTGGTGTTCCAGTTCCTCGCTTCGTGCACCACCTGGAAGGCGGCTCGGATCGACGGCGCCGCGGCCTGCACCTGCGGGATCTCCGCGCCGATCGCGACGGCGTCGCCTTCGGTCAGCGTGTGGGCGGAGCCACTCTCTTTGCGCAAGCCGCCGTCGCGCGCGGCTCCCGGCTCGACCATCAGGACGTTGGCGCCGAGCGAGCGGATCTGCTCGGCGACCTGCGTCTCGGCGCCGGCACCGATCGCCACCATGGCGATCACCGAGGCGACGCCGATGATGATGCCGAGCATGGTCAGAAAGCTGCGCAGCGTGTTGGCGCGGAGCGCGCCCCATGCGATCTCGACGCTGGCCCAGAGCATCATGCGGCGGCCACCCTTTCGCGCGGGGTCGCGTCCAATGGCGACGCGACGCGCTCATCCCCGACGATAACGCCGTCCTGAAGCCGCAGGATGCGGCGGGCGTGACGCGCTACATTTCCGTCATGGGTCACCATCACGATCGTCCGGCCGGCGCGGTTCAGCGCCTGAAAAACCGCGAGAATGATGCGGCCGGTCTTGCTGTCGAGGGCGCCGGTCGGCTCGTCCGCCAGGATGAGCGTGGGATCGCCGACGAGCGCGCGCGCGATCGCCGCTCTCTGCTGCTCGCCGCCGGAGAGCTCGCTCGGCCAGTGATCCCCGCGGTGTGTCAGGCCGACGGCCTCCAGCGCGGCGCGCGCCCTGATCCGTCGCTCTCGCCGGTCGAGGCCGGAATAGAGCAGGGGCAGCTCGACATTCTCGACGGTCGTGCTGCGGGGCAGCAGGTTGTAGGCCTGGAACAGGAAGCCGATGCGGCGGTTGCGCAACAGCGCGAGCGCGTCGTGACCGAGCCGGGTCGTGTCTTCGCCCAGGAGGGAAAGCCGGCCGGACGTCGGGCGGTCGAGCAGTCCGATGAGGTGCATCAGCGTCGACTTGCCGGATCCCGAGGGTCCCATGATCGCGACGAACTCGCCCTCGGCAATTCCGAAGGACGCCTCGCCGAGCGCATCGACGGCCGTATGGCCGGCTCCGTAGCGCCGCGCCAGCCGATGAGCCTCGATCAGCATCGCCGGATCAGAACCCGACGCGAAGCCCGAAAAGCCCGCGCGGGGCGGGGCTCGCGGCGTCGGCCACGATTACCCGATCGCCCGGCTTTAACGGGCCGCTCAGGATGGCGGCATGGCTCGCATCGTCGTCTCCGACGCCCACGCTCACCGCTTTGGGCTCGCCGGTCGCGCCGAGCACCCAGACCGAGGCGGGCCTGCCGCGCGAGGTCTCGGGCGGCGCGGCACCGGCTTGCCCGGGCTTGGGCCGGTAGCGCAAGGCTGCTACCGGGATCTGCGTGACCGGGCCGCTGCGGCTCACGGTGATGTGCGTCACGGCCGTCATGCCCGGAAGCAGCAGGCTATCCGGATTCCCGGCCGACAGGACCACCGTGTAGGTCACCACGTTCTGCTGCACCTCGGCCGACTTCCGCACCTGGCGGACCCGGGCGGCGAACTGCCGGCCCGGATAGGCGTCGACGGTGAAACTCGCGTCCTGGCCGACCTGGATCTTGCCAATATCCGCCTCGTCGAGCTTGGCATCGATCTCCATCTGGCGCAGATCGCCCGCGATGATAAACAGCGTCTTCGCCTCGAGCGTCGTCGCGAGCGTCTGCCCTTCGTTGACCTTGCGGCCGACGACGACGCCGTCGATCGGAGAGCGGATCGTGGCGCGGTCGAGATCGATTTCGGCGATCTCCAGTTCCGCTTTCTTCTGCGGCAACGTCGCGACCGCGCTCGCGAGCTCCGCCTCCGCGCGCTGCAGGTCGGCCTTGGCGGTCGAGACCTTGGTCTGCGCGTCCTCGACCGCGACGGCAGAGCTGATCTGGCGATCGTGCAGCGTCTCCTTGCGCTTCAGCTCGTTCGTGGCCGCTTGCAGCTTGACCCGGGCGTTCTCGATCGGCGCTTCCAGCACCACGATCGCCGCCGCGGCCATCTCGACGGTGGCTCGCGCCTCCGCCACGCGCGCGAGGAAGGTCCTTTGGTCCAGCCGGGCCAGCGGCTGGCCTTTTTTGACGTCGTCGTTGAAGTCGACCAGCAGCTCGGCGATCTGGCCGGAGAGCTGCGATCCGACCTCGACGTTGAGCGTGGCGTCGAGGGTGCCGGTGGCGGTGACGAGGCGCCGAAGCTCGCCCTCTTCCACGGGCGCGGTGACATAGAGCACCGCCGCTGCCGGTGCGTCATGGTTCAGCCAAAGCAGCGCCGCCGCAAGGAGGAGCGCGGCGAGGATCTTCTTCTTGCGGTCGACCACGTGAGAGCGCCGAGCTTTAGCGAACGGAGCGGGCGCGCTTTCTACGCCCGATCCTGTGCGTAACAGCCCTGACGGCGCTTAGTTCGGGCCCAGTCCGCAGGACGACACCATTTCCTGTCCCGGCGACAGCCCGTCACCAAAGGGAGCACCGTTCGATCCCGGGAGCTGCGCGAAGGTCTTAATCACCGAACCTGGGGGCACACACTGGGCCTTGCGGCCGTTCACGCCCGCGGGGCCGACCGCGTTGGTGTTGGGCGTTCCGCCGGCGTCGGCGAGCGCCGTCCCAGCGAAGGAGGTCAACATTGCGGCTCCGACAAGGAACACGACTGCTTTTCGCATGATCTGTTTCCCCTTCTAATGTACGTGTCCCCTCTATCTGCCCTAAACCGAAAGTAGGGGAAAATGGAATCGTCCGGCTTTTCTGCGAGAATCGCCGGACTACTCGATCAATTGCCGTGAAAGCTTGCTTGCGTTCGCAGCGTCTCGCGGCCGTGCTGGTGAGCTTGGTTACCGGTTCGTTGCCCTGGAGCATTTTCCGCCGAAGCCTGTGGCTCGCGCGTTGGCGGCGCTGGGGCTCAGTCCCCGGTGAAGCGGGGCTCGCGCTTCTCGAAGAAGGCGTTAGTGCCTTCGAGATTGTCCTTGGTCATGGCGGTCTGCACCAGCGCCTCGGTCTCGAAGGCGAGCACGGATTCCAGCGAGGATTCGAGGCCGCGGTCGATCATGGTCTTGTGGAGCTGCACAGCGACGGGCGCGCGGCTCGCGATGCGGCGGGCGAGCCGCTCCGCCTCGGCGCGCTCCTGCCCGTCGGGCACGACGCGATTGACCAGGCCGATGCGGTGCGCCTCCTCGGCGTCGATGAACTCGCCGGTGTAGGCGAGCTCGCGCGCCTTGGCGAGGCCGATCTTGCGCGGCACGAAGAAGCAGCCGCCGTTGGTGATGGTGACGCCGATGTTGACCTCGGGGAAGCCGAACTTGGCGCTGCGGCCGGCGACCACGAGGTCGGCGGCGAACACCACCTCGCAGCCGGCGCCGACCGCGTAGCCCTGCACCGCCGCGATCACCGGGAAGGGGGCGAGGCGCATGTGGCGCGTGGTGTTCTGCAGCGCCTTCTGCCATTCGCGAAGCTGCGCCGGCGAGAGCTTGCCCGCGGCCATGAGCTCGTTGTGCTCGCGGATCTCGGCGACGTCATGGCCCGCAAGGAAGGCGCGGCCTTCGCCTGCCAGCACGAGGCAACGCACGCCCCGATCCTCGGACAAGGCGACGAGATGCCGGCCCATGATCTGCCAGGTCTCGATCGTCATCGCGTTGAGGCGGTCGGGCCGGTTGAAGATCAGCCAGGCGACATGCTCCTCGCGGCGCAGGATGATGCGATCGTCCATGTGTTCCTCCCTTTGCGTTTGTCCGATGGTCAGCGCTTTAGCTTGATGCCGGCGGCGACGCGGTCCCAGGTGGCGGATGTGAGCCCGCGCTCCCGGAGCCCGAATTTCTGGATCTTGCCGGTGGGCGTCTTCGGCAGCTCCGTGGCGAATTCCAGATAGCGCGGCACCATGAAATAGGCCATGCGCGGCTCCAGGAAGGCGATCAGCGCCTCGGGCACGATGCGCCCTCCGGGCTTCGGCACGACCACCGCCATCACCTCCTGCTCGGTCTGCGCCGAGGCGACCGGGATCACCGCGCATTCGAGCACGTCGGGATGCGCGTTGATCTCCTGCTCGACCTCCATCGAGGAGATGTTCTCGCCGCGCCGGCGGATCGCGTCCTTGGTGCGGTCGACGAAATAGAGATTGCCCTCGGCATCCTTCATCAGCATGTCGCCGGAATGGAGCCAGAGATTGCGCCAGGCGGCGACCGTCCAGTCCGGACGGTTCCAGTAGCCCGCCATGACGATCCAGGGGATCTTCGGGCGCACCACGGCCTCGCCCGCGACGCCGGCGGGGAGCTCGTTGTCGTTCTCGTCGACGATCCGCACCTCGTAGAGCCGCTCGTCGACCCGGCCGCAGGTCCGGTTGTTGACGAGGCTGAAGCCGGAGCGCGTCGGGCAATTCATCTCGGTGCCGCCCCAGGTGGTCGAGACCAGGCAGCCGAAGCGCTCCTTGAACGCCTCCACCTCCGGGATCAGCGGCACGATCAGCACGCGCTCGAGCGAATTCCGGGCGTCCTCCGCCGCGGGCGGCTGGCGATAGAGCAGATTGGCCATGGCGCCCAGCAGGAAGCTGCAGGTCGCGCGATGCCGGCGCACCGTCGGCCAGAATTGCGAGACGCTGAAGGCATTGGGCAGCACCGCCGTCGCCCCCGCGATCGCCGCGGCATAGATCACCGCCCATTGTCCCGCGATGTGAAAGAGCGGCAGCGGCGCGTAGTAGACGTCGTGGCGCCCGATCTCCAGCATGTCGACGACGCCGCGGGCATATTCATAGGCGTGGCCGTGGCTCACGATCACGCCCTTGGAGGGCCCGGTCGTGCCCGAGGTGTACATGATCGCGGCGGGGTCCCAGGGCGCCAGCGGTACTGCGGAGAAGGCGTCGTCCTCGTGCAGGATCTCGCGGAAGGGCACCATGCACGCGCGCTCGAGCGGCGGCTCCGCGCGATCGGCGTCGTGCACCACGATCGTCTCGATGGCCGCGAGCTCCACCGCCAGCTCCGCGAAGCGCGGCAGATACTCGGCGTCCGCGATCACCAGCCGGGCCCGCGAGTCCGTCATGACGCGGGCGAGGAGCTGGCCCTTGTAGCTGCAATTGATCGGCACCTCGATGGCGCCGAGCTTGCCGAGCGCACACCAGAGCCCGATGAAGTCGATCGAATTGTCGAGCATCAGCAGCACGGTCTCGCCGCGCTTGACCCCCAGCTTGGCGAGGCCATGGGCCAGGCGGTTCGCGAGCCGGTCTACCTCGCGGTAGGTGCAGTGACCGTCCTCGCTCACCACCCATGGCTTGTCGCCGCTGTCGGCGAGCCGGCGGGCGAGGACGTGGCTGAGCGTGGTCTCGAGAGTACCAATGGCGGGAGGATCGATCGCGCTCTCGGCCATGTCCCCGGCCTTCTGCGGTGGAAGCTCGCCGATGATAGCGCGCCGGGGACTCTTCGTGTAGGCCGAGGGCCATCGATGCCCGCGCTTGTCGTGGAACTCGCTTTACTCCTCTCCGCCCCCGGGGGCGGGGTGAGGTGGGGGAGTCTCCGACGATCTACGCTTGGTGCCGGGATCGAGGTCTAGTGACCGTGCCTCATTGCCGCGGCACTGCCCCACCTCACCTTTCCTCTCCGCCCCTGAGGGGCGGAGAGGGACGGATTGATTTGCGCGTGCCCCTGAGGTGATAGGCGCGAGCCGCTACTCCCCCGCGGAATAGATCGCGCGGGCGTCGTGGTGGAGGGCGGCGCGGGAGGCGGGGCGCAGGTACATCATGTGGCCGCCGGTATAGAGTGCCAGCGTGATGCGGTCGCGCGTCAGCTTCTCCGGCAGCTGGCTGATCACGTAGCGGCTGCCGAGATAGGGCGTCTGCAGGTCGGTCATGCCATGCGCGATCAGCACGTGGAGCCTGGGCTCGAGCGCCAGGCCCTCGCGCAGATCGTCGCTCGCGTCCGGACCGCCCTGGCCGAAGCCGCCGCCTTCGCCCTCGCGCCAGGTCCAGTGATGGCTGACCTCGCCGTTCAGCAGGAGATAGCGGCGGTCGGTCTTGAAGTTGAGCTCGTCGCGCGCGTAATTCACGAACCCGCTGGTCAGCGGACCGTTGATGCCGGCGAGGATGGGGTCGCCGCCCTCGCTGGTGTAGCTGGAGGGGTAGGGGTCGGGCGCCGCCACGCTGCCGTCGTAGCGGCTGAGCAGCGTCTGGTCGCCGTGCCGCGCCTCCTTCTGGAAGACGCCGACCGGCACGCGGCCGCGAAAGCGCGCCACGGTCGGCTCGGGCAGGCCGATCAGATCGGCGATC
>DATMMM010000213.1:0-17777 GCA_035569735.1 Allostellaceae bacterium
TGGCGTCGACGCCGCCGGTCAGCACCTTGCCGGACGAAGGTACGACGGTGTTGTAGGCACGGGCGAGACGGGTGATCGAGTCGAGCAGGATGACGACGTCGCGCTTGTGCTCGACGAGGCGCTTGGCCTTCTCGATTACCATCTCCGCGACCTGCACGTGGCGCACGGCGGGCTCGTCGAAGGTGGAGCTCACGACCTCGCCCTTGACCGAGCGGGCCATGTCCGTGACCTCCTCCGGACGCTCGTCGATCAGCAGCACGATGAGGTAGACCTCGGGGTGGTTAAACGAGATCGCGTGGGCGATGTTCTGCAGCATAACGGTCTTGCCGGTGCGCGGCGGGGAGACGATGAGCCCGCGCTGGCCCTTGCCCAAGGGCGTGATGAGATCGATCACGCGCGTCGTCAGATCCTTGCGAGCGATCTCTCTCCGGTCGGCCTCTTTCGCCTTACCCGATCTAGCAGTACCCTCGGTTACTACGTTGCCCTTGACGGGTAGTGGTTCGTCCGCTTCGAGTTCGAGCTTGAGCTTCTCCTCGGGATAGAGCGGCGTCAGGTTGTCGAAGTTGATGCGGTGTTTGACGTTATCGGGGTCGTCGAAATTGATCTTGTTGACCTTGATGAGCGCGAAGTAGCGCTCGCCGTCCTTGGGCGAGCGGATCTGGCCCTCGACCGTGTCGCCGGTGCGCAGGCTGAACCGCCGGACCTGGCTCGGGCTCACATAGATGTCGTCGGGGCCCGGGAGGTAGTTGGCCTCGGGCGAGCGCAGGAAGCCGAAGCCGTCCTGCAAGATCTCCAGCACGCCGTCGCCGTAGATCGCGACGTCGTTCTCGGCGAGCTGCTTCAAGATCGCGAACATCATGTCCTGCTTGCGGAGCGCCGAGGCACTCTCGATCTGCAGCTCCTCGGCGAAGCTCAGCAGCTCCGCCGGTGTCTTGCGCTTGAGTTCTTGGAGGTTCATCGGGGCTATTCTGGATGTGCGGGAAGTGGGGAGGAAAATGGAGGGATCGGCGGGCGCTCGGCGTCACGCGGTTACCCGCGCGCGACACCGGTCGTGAGAGTGCGGTCTTTTCGAACGACCGAGCGGTTATTGGTCTTGAGGGGTTCGTCGAAGAGACGCAGGGAGACGCACCAGAGGCGCGACGGTGTTAGGCTTAATCAAATCCGCGCGCCAAGTCAAACAGCTTCGCGTGGCAATTTTAGAATGGCTTCACTGCCGCCAGGATGACGATGGCGATCAGCGCGAGCATCGGGAGCTCGTTCACCATCCGATAGAAGCGCGCCGGGCGCCGATTGCGGTCTGCGGCGAAGTCCTTGCGCCAGAGCCCGAGCAGATAATGGAACACCGTGAGCGCCGCCACCAGCACGAGCTTGGCGTAGATCCAACCCTGGCGCCAATCGACGATGCCCGGCGTCGATGCCAGCGCAATGCCGAAAATGTAAACTGCGATCATGGCGGGGTTCATGATGCTGCGCAGGAGCCGGCGCTCCATCACCTTGAAGGTCTCGGCCATCGGCGATCCCGCGGGCGCGTCGGCGTGATAGACGAAGAGCCGCGGCAGATAGAGCAGCCCCGCCATCCACGCGACCATGCTGATGATGTGGAACGCCTTGATCAGGGGATAGGAGAGCGCAAGCCAGCTCATGTCGGGCGGCCTTGGGCACAGGGGCAGCCGCCGAACTCCAGTGGGCAAATTCGGGCGTCCGCATTCGAGCGGACCGCGCCTCCCTCCTCCGCGAGCCGGCGGACCTCGCCCGCGAGCCCCGCGATGAACAGGGGATCTGCACCGACGGTGGGCAGCCTGCGATAGCTCGGCACGCCCGAAGCCTCGGCGAGCCGGCCGTAATCGCGGTCGAGCTCCACCAGCGTTTCCGAATGCTCGGAGACAAAAGCGATCGGCACCACGATGAGCGGGCGCCGCTCGGCGCCGGCGCGGCGGATCTCGTCGTCGGTCGCGGGCTTGATCCAGGCGAGCGGGCCGACCCGGCTCTGGAAGCAGAGCACGGCGTCGAGCCCGGACCGCCCGAGTGCCGCCAGCACCGCCGCCACCGTCCACTCGACCTGCCAGCGGTAAGGGTCGCCCGCGGCGACAATGCGCTCGGGTAAACCATGCGCGGAGAACAGGATCCGCACGGGCTCGTTGGCCGGCGTCTCGTCGAGCGCGCGCGCCAGCATCGCGGCGATCGCCCCGATGAAACCGCGATCATCGGGATAGCAACAGAGAAGCCTGGTCGGCGCCGTGAGCCCCACGCGGGCGGCGGCACGCCGCCAGTCCGCCACGGAGGAGGCCGTGGTCGTGGTCGAGAACTGCGGGTAGAGCGGCAGCAGCATCACCCGATCGGGCGCCCAGGCCTTGACCGCGGCGGCGGTCTCCGAGCTAAGCGGCCGCCAGTAGCGCATCGCGATGAAGACCCGGAAGGCGGCGCCCAGCTCCGCTTCGAGCGCCCGCGCTTGCGCCTCGGTGTTGGCGAGGATCGGCGAAGCGCCTCCCAGATGGCGATAGATCTCGTGCGTCAAGGGCGCGCGCCGGCGAGCGATCAGTTGCGCCACCAGCCAACGCAGCGGCTGCGGCAGCCGGATAATGGCGGGGTCGCTGAACAGGTTCGTCAGAAACGGGCGCACCGCCGCGAGCGAGTCCGGTCCACCCAGGTTGAACAGCACCACCGCCGTCCTCATGCCGAGGCCACGCCGCCGCGTACCACCTCGACCAGCCTCGCTACAGTCTCGGGCGGCGTTTCCGGCAGGATCCCGTGCCCAAGATTGAAGACGAAGGGTCCGTCGCGGAGCGCTGCAACGATTGCCCGCGCGGCAGCCGCCATCGCCGGTCCACCCGCCAGCAGCAGGACCGGATCGAGATTGCCTTGGAGGGCGTGTCGCGCCTGCAAATGCTCGCGAGCCCAAGTAAGCGGAACCGTGGAATCGAGGCTCACGGCATCGACACCGGTATCCCCTGCATAGACCTCGTAGAGCACCCCGGCACCGCGGGGGAAGCCGATAATCGGCACGGTCGGATGCCGCGCCTTTAGCGCCGTAACGATGCGCGCCGTCGGCTCGATCACCCAGCGCCGGAACTCGGATTCCGGCAGCACGCCGGCCCAGCTGTCGAACAGCTGAACCGCCTCGGCGCCCGCCTCGATCTGGCCCAGTAAATAGCTCGTCGTCGCCGAAACCAGACAATCAATTAATCCCGCAAAGCCTGTGGGATCCGCGAAGGCCCACCGTTTCGTGCGGGCGAAATCCCGGCTGGTGCCGCCCTCTACCATGTAGGACGCGACCGTCCACGGCGCGCCGGCAAACCCGATCAACGCCACATCGGACGGCAGCGCTGCCCGGACCTGCCGCAGCGTCTCGCGCACGGGCGCCGTTCGTTCTGCCACGCGTGCGGCCTTGAGCTTCCGAACATCCCGTTCATCCCTGACCGGCTCGAGCACCGGCCCCTCGCCTTCGCGGAACGCCACGCGCTGTCCCAACGCGTGCGGCACCACCAGGATATCCGAGAACACGATCGCGGCATCGAAACCAAAGCGGCGGATCGGCTGCAGCGTCACCTCCGCTGCAAGCTCCGGCGTCAGACAGAACGTCAGGAAATCCGGAGCCTTGGCCCTCAGCGCCAGATATTCCGGCAGATAGCGCCCGGCTTGCCGCATCAGCCAAATCGGCGGCACGTCCAGGCGCTCGCCTTTGAGAGCGCGCACTAATGGCTTGCCATCGGGGATCGTCATTTCAGGCAAAGGCATTCCTTTTGTCCACGCGCCCTAATACCTTTCTATAAATAAGAATCTAAGGATGATGTAGTAGAGGGACGGTGCAAAGCCGGGGATTGAATTTTGTCCAGCGGTTATCCCGAGGAAAAGCCGATTGGCTTCGCCAGCCCCTATTTCTGGGGATCGAATACGCCGAACCGGTCCTTGCCTGCCTCGAAAAACCCGCCTTCAGGCAGCAACACCTCGAGCCATTCGTCCATCGCACAAAGCCTGAAAATCGGGGATAGTGTTGGAGCAGTCCGCGTATATCAGGCTTCCAGGACGGCTTGATGGAAATATTCCTGTCGGTATTACTGGCCGCGGCGTGCGCCCGACGAAAGGCTAAGCAGAGCTCTGGCCGCCGCGCGAAGACCGAACCGGCACATGAGCGGGAGTGATCCACAGGCTTTGTCCATGAGTGCGACGCGGTTTCATCTTCACCTTGTCTCGGACTCGACCGGCGAAACCGTGCATTCGGTGGCCCGCGCCTGCCTGGTGCAGTTCGAGGAGGCGGAGGCGGTCGAGCACATCTGGTCGATGGTGCGCACCAAAATGCAGATGGAGCGGGTGATCCACGGCATCGAAGCCAATCCCGGTGTCGTTCTCTTCACCCTGGTGGACGAGGGATTGCGCAGCGTTCTGCAAGAAGGCTGCCGGAAGCTGCAGGTATCGGCGATCCCGGTGCTGGATCCCGTACTCGCCGTCCTTGCCTCGCAGCTCGGCCGCAAGAGCCGCGGACTGCCGGGCCAGCAGCACCTGCTCGACAGCGACTATTTTCGCCGTATCGATGCCATGACCTTCGCGCTCGCCCACGACGACGGACAATCCGCCTGGGGCCTCAACGACGCCGATGTCGTTTTGGTGGGCGTGTCGCGGACCTCGAAGACGCCGACCTGCATGTATCTGGCGAACCGCGGCATCAAGGCCGCCAATGTGCCGATCGTGCCGGGCGCGCCACTGCCGGCCGAGCTGTTCGCGACCACACGGCCGCTGATCGTGGGTCTCACCAACGATCCCGAGCGCCTGGTGCAGCTGCGCCAGAACCGGTTGCAGCTCCTGCATCACGAGCACGACCGGGCGACCGAGTACACGGATAGCTCCGCCGTGCGCGAGGAAGTGCAGCAGGCGCGCCGGCTCTTCACCGAGCGGCATTGGCCGGTGATCGACGTGACGCGGCGCTCGATCGAGGAAACCGCCGCGGCAATCCTGCGGCTGATCGCCCGCCGACACGGCGAGGACATGTGAGCCTCGGGCTCCGGGACCCCCTGATCCTGGCGTCCGGAAGCAGCACGCGCGCGCGCATCTTGGCCGATGCCGGTTTGCCGGCGGTGGTCGATCCCGCCTCTGTCGATGAGGAGGAAATCCGCGCTGCGTTTCATGCCGAGGGCCGGGACGCCTCGGCCTGCGCCACCGCGTTGGCGGAGAGCAAGGCGATCCGCGTCTCGGCCCGGCACACCGGCGCGCTCGTGGTGGGCGCCGACCAGATCTTGGAGTGCGCCGGCCGCTGGTTCGAGAAGCCGGCGGATATCGAGGCGGCTCGCGCGCAGCTGATGGCCCTCCGCGGCAAGCCTCACGCGCTGGTCTCCGCCGCCGCCGTGGTGCGGAACGGCAGCGTGCTCTGGCACACCACCGACCATGCCGAGCTCACCATGCGCGGCTTCAGCGACGGTTTTCTCGATGCTTATGTCGCCGCCGCCGGCGCGGATCTTCTAGGCTCCGTCGGCGCCTATCGCCTGGAGGGGCTGGGTGCGCAGCTCTTCGAGCGGGTCGAGGGCGACTACTTCACCATCCTCGGCCTGCCACTGCTGCCGCTCCTGGACTTCCTGCGCGGCAACGGCGCGCTCCTGTCCTGACCGCCATGGTGGTGCTGGGCCTCACGGGCTCCGTCGGCATGGGCAAGAGCACCGCCGCGCGCATGCTCCGGCGCTTGCGCGTGCCCGTGTACGACGCCGATGCCGAGGTGCATCGCTTGCTGGGTCCCGGCGGCCGCGCCGTGGCCGCAGTGGCCCGCGCGTTTCCAGGCGCCGCCAAAGGCAACCGGATCGACCGGCCGGCGCTGGGCCGCCTCGTCTTCGACGACCGCACGGCGCTGAAGCGGCTCGAGCGAATCCTGCACCCTCAGGTGCGGGCGGCTCAAGCGCGGTTCCTGGCGGCCTGCCGCCGCCGGCGCGCGCCGGTGGCGGTGCTCGACATTCCCCTGCTGTTCGAGACCGCCGGCGAAAACCGCTGCGAGGGCGTGATCGTGGTGAGCGCGCCGCCCTGGCTGCAGCGCGCGCGGGTGCTGCGGCGGCCCGGCATGAGCGAGGCGCGGCTCGCTGCCATCCTCGGCCAGCAGATGCCCGACGCGGAGAAGCGCCGCCGCGCGCGCTGGGTGGTGCCGACCGGGCTCGGGCAAGCCCTCACCCTGCGGCGGCTCAAGGCGATCTTGCGCGAGTCCGGCGTTAAGTAGCGCTTGCTCCGACTCGACGCGCCCAGGCAGACTCTGAGCATGCGTGAGATCGTTATCGACACCGAGACCACCGGGCTCGATCCCACCGTCGGTCATCGAATCGTCGAGATCGCCTGCGTCGAGCTGATGAATCACATGCCGACCGGGCGCGCGTTCCATCGGCTGGTCAATCCGGAATGCGAGATGTCGGCCGAGGCCTTCGCCGTCCATGGCCTCTCGACGGAGGCGCTCAGGGAGCATCCGGTCTTTCCGGCCGTGGTGGAGGAGCTGCTGGCCTTCATCGGCGGCGATCCGCTGGTGATCCACAACGCCGAGTTCGATCTCGGCTTCATCAATGCGGAGCTCGCGCGCTGCGGCAAGCCCGCCCTCGAGCTCCCCTGCGTCGACACGGTTCAGCTCGCGCGCAAGCGCTTTCCCGGCGCTCCGGCAAGCCTCGACGCGCTCTGCCGCCGCTTCGCCATCGACCTGACCCAGCGCCAAAAGCATAGCGCGCGGCTCGACGCCGAGCTGCTCGCCTCGGTTTATCTCGAGCTGATCGG
This sequence comes from Allostellaceae bacterium, assembly GCA_035569735.1. Taxonomy (GTDB): domain Bacteria; phylum Pseudomonadota; class Alphaproteobacteria; order ATCC43930; family CGMCC-115725; genus DASZHJ01. Next base: position 6,730 of record DATMMM010000213.1, read on the forward strand.
CGGCCGGCAGCCGGGGCTCGATTTCGCGATCCAGGCGGGCGCGGCGGCAGCGGGGGCGCTGGTCGCCCGCGTGGCGCGTCTCGCGCGGCCGCACGCGCCCAGCGCCGAGGAGGAAGTGCGGCACCGCAGCTTCCTCGAAAAGATCAAGGGAGCGCTCTGGCTGAGCGAAGCCTGAGCTTTCAGGCCTGGGCGGTCGGCTGCGGGACGCCGCCGGCTTCCTGCTCCTTGCGGGCGCGCTCGTGCTCGCGCCGGAGCAGCTCGGCGAAATCGATCGGGTTCACCAGGAGCGGCGGGAAACCGCCGTCGCGGGTCGCGTTCGCCATCACCGCACGCGCGAACGGGAACAACATCCGCGGCGTCTCCACGAACACCAGCAGCGGAACCAGCTCGGCGGCCGCGTCCTTGATGGTGACCACCGCGGCATAAGAGAGCTCGACCACGAAGACGGGATCATCGTTATGGCGCGCATGCGCGCCCATGGTCAGCACCACCTCATAGACGTCCGGGCCCAGGCTGCGCGCCTTGACGTCGGCGCTCAGGTTGACCTCGGGCGCCTCGCGCTGAGCCATCAGCGTCTGCGGCGCGCGCGGGCTCTCGAAGGACAAGTCCTTGAGGTATTGGGTATTGACGATGAGCTGATAGCCCGGCGCATCGGCCGGAGGAGCCGCGTCGCTGCTCGCGCCGTTCGGGGAACCGGTCTGTGCCATTCGGGCCTTTCTCCTTGGTCGGCGAGGCTCTAGCACGGAAGGCCAAGCCGCCACAACCGCGGGCCCGCCGCCGGCTGCGCGCTTCGCGAATGCTTAAGGGTTTTCTGCCACCGTCCCAAGCCTTGCCCCGAGGGCTCGATGTCTTTTGTCGATAGTATCGACCATCCCCTGCACCGGCAGATGTACGCCTATTGGCAGCAGAAGCGTGGCTCCCGCCGCATTCCGAGCCGCGCCGACATCGATCCGACCGAGATCCCGCGGCTGTTGCCCAATCTGCTGATCTCGGAGCATGTCGCCGAGGCCGGCACCGAGCGCTGGCGCTATCGCCTGGCCGGCACGGCGGTCGCCGCGGCGTTCGGACGCAATCCCACCGGTCGTTATATCGACGAGCTCACGAAGGGCGCCTACCGCGACTTCATCGAGCGGATCCACCGCGTGGTGCGCGAGGAGCAGCGCGCGCTCTTCTGTGCGAGCGAGTACACGGGCGCGCGAGATATGTGCATGTCGGCGAAGCGCTTGCTGCTGCCGCTCACCACGGACGGCCGGCAGGTCGACCAGATCATCACCTTGTTGGTGTTTCGTCTGGACACGCGCCTTCCCGCGGTCATCGAGCTCGACCGGACCGAAGGCACCACCAAGCACGCCGGACCCGTCCTCGCCGAGGCTTGAGCTCAGCGCGGCGGCGCAATCTCGGGAGCGAGCAGGATTTCGACCTCGGCCTCTGGCCGGTGCGGGTCGATGCGCAGCACGGCGCCGTTTCCCACCGTCAGGCCGGTCAGGCCGCGGATGAAGCCCCAATGACTCACGACCGCGACACGGGCCCAGTCCGGCTGGATGCGCATGTGAGCGCGGAAAGCGGCGCAGCGGGCGCTCAGCCGGTCCTCGCTTTCCTCGAGCACGGGCCACCACTCCTCCGCGAGGTGATCGAGCGCCAGATGCGGCCAGCGCGCCCTCAGATCTGCGCGCGGCGTGCCCACATCGCAGGCGAAGGCCGCGCGCTCGCCCACCAGCGGCTCGACCGCGATAAGGACATCGAGGCGGCGCGCCACGATCTCGGCGGTCTCGAGCGCGCGGCTATAGGGGCTGGCGATCAGCCGCTCGATGCCGCGGCTCACGAGCGCCTCGGCCGCCGCCTCCGCCTGCCGCCGTCCTTCCGGCGTCAGCCGCGGATCGCGGATGCCGGGGTCCTGGCGCGTCAGGCTGAAAACGACGTTGAATTCGGACTGCCCGTGGCGGACGAGAATCATGCCGGCATGAAGAGCAGAGCCGTGGGCGTCCGGCAAGCCCCTCCTTGCCCTTTGGGGGTAAAGGTCTTATCTAGAGTCCTTGGTCTTGTCGCATATTCTGCGCCGAACCGGCATCCACTTGGACGGGACTGCTCCGCCGGGTGAGCGCATCAAGGGCATCATATGGGCGGCGACTTTCACGTCGGTTCGATCATCTTCTTTGCCATCGTGGCGCTGTTCCTGCTGTTCCGGCTGCGCGGTGTGCTGGGGCGGCGCACCGGGCAGGAGCGCTACCGCGACCCCTTCGCCCAGCGCTCGGCGCCGCCGCCTGCGAGCGCGCCCGTGCCGGGGGCGCCGCCCGAGGGCCGTGGCCCCGTCATAGAAGGCACGGCGACGCCGGTTCCCGAACCGGCGCATGTGCCGCTCGCGGCCGGGCTCGCCCAGCTCAAGGCAGCCGATCGCAACTTCGACGAGCGCGGTTTCCTCAAGGGCGCGCGCGGCGCTTTCGAGATGATCGTGAACGCCTTCGCCGCGGGCGACACCGCTGCCCTGAAGCCGCTGCTGAGCCCCGACGTCTACCGCTCCTTCTCGGAAGCGATCCAGCAACGCCAAGCCGCCAAAGAGACGCACGAGACGCACCTGGTGACCGTCAAGGAATGCGAGCTCGTCGAGGCCGGCGTAGACGGAAGTACCGCTTTCGTCACGGTCAAAGTCGTCTCCGACCAGGTAAACGTCACGCGCGCCGCCGACGGCGCTGTGATCGACGGCGATCCCGACCGCGTGGTCGAGAAGACGGATTTCTGGACCTTCAGCCGCGACATCCGCTCGCGCGATCCGAACTGGCAGCTGGTCGCCACCCGCAGCACCTGAGCCGCGCGTCCATGCGCCTGCGGCACTGGCCCGCGCTCGCGCTGATCGCGGCGCTCGCCGCCTGCGCGCCCACGAAACCCCCGACACCGCCCGATCGGCTCGTCTTGATGCCCGCGAGCTTCGGCGACTTCGCGGGCTGGACGAGCGACGGCGTCGGCGAGGCGCTCGCGGCCCTCAAGAAATCCTGCACGCGCCGGCTCGGCTTCGCGGACGCCGCGCCGGTCGGCCCGCAAGGGATGGCGGGCACGGTCGCCGATTGGCGCCCACCCTGTGCCGCGGCTGCGGCGGTCGACGAGCGCGATGATGCGGCCGCGCGCGGCTTCTTCGAGGCGTGGTTCCGGCCCTACCGCTGCGCCAACAACGAGACGACCGAAGGCCTGTTCACCGGCTATTACGAGCCCGAGCTCAAAGGCTCGCCCGTGCGTGGCGGGGGCTTCGAGACGCCGCTGATGAAACGCCCGCCCGATCTGGTTGCGGTGGAGCTCGGCGATTTTCGCGCGGACTGGCGGGGCGAGCGGATCGCGGGCCGCGTGGTCGATGGCCGGCTCAAGCCCTACGAGACCCGCGCACAGATCGAGGCGGGCGCTCTCGACCGGTTCCACCTCGGCTTGCTCTGGGTCGAGGATCCCGTGGCGGCGTTCTTCCTGCAGGTGCAGGGCTCGGGCCGCATCGATCTGCCCGATGGCCGCCAGCTGCGCGTGGGCTACGACGGCCAGAACGGCTGGCCTTATGTCGCGATCGGGCGCGTGATGATCGAGCGCGGCCTGGTCGATCGCGCGAGTGCTACCATGTCGGGGATCCGCGCCTGGCTTGCGGCGCATCCCGCCGAGACCAAGGACATTCTCGACGCCAATCCCGCTTACGTGTTCTTCCGCGAGATCGTGGGTGACGGCCCGGTCGGCAGCGAGGGCGTGGTCCTGACGCCCGGCCGCAGCCTCGCCGTCGACACGAAATTCTTGCCGCTGGGCGCGCCGTTCTGGCTCGAGGCCGCGGCGGAGGACGAGCGCATCCAGCGCCTGCTCATCGCGCAGGACACCGGCGGCGCGATCCGCGGTCCCGTGCGCGGCGACGTGTTCTGGGGCCACGGCCCCGACGCCGAGCGCCGCGCCGGCACCCTGCGGGCGCGCGGCGGCTATTTCCTGCTGTTGCCGAAGACGGTCACGCCCGCGACAAGCTAAGTCAGACCCTCACGCCCCTGCGCCGGCGCCCGCTGATCCGAAAGCCTCCTCACGCCGGCTGGCGCTCGAGCTCCTCGCCGACCGTCACGGGGTGAGCCATCGCGGTCGCGAGCTTGTCGCGGTCGAGCTCGCCCTCCCATCGACTCACGACCACGGTGGCGACGCCGTTGCCGACCAGATTGGTGAGCGCGCGGCACTCGCTCATGAACTTGTCGATGCCGAACAGGATTGCGAGCGACTCGATCGGAATGGTGCCGACCACGCTCAGCGTCGCGGCGAGCGTGATGAAGCCCGCGCCAGTGACGCCCGAGGCGCCCTTGGAGGTCAGCATCGCGACGGCGAGCAACGTGAGCTCCTGGCCAAGGGTGAGCGGCGTGTTGGTGGCCTGCGCCAGGAACAAGGTCGCGAGCGTCATGTAGATGTTCGTGCCGTCCAGATTGAAGCTGTAGCCGGTCGGGATCACCAGCCCGACCACGGATTTGGAGGCCCCGAGCCGCTCCATCTTCTGGATCATGTGGGGCAACACGGTCTCGGACGAGCTGGTGCCCAGCACGATCAACAGCTCGTCCTTGATGTAGGCGATGAAGCGCAGGATCGAGAATCCCGCGAAATGCGCGATCGTACCGAGCACCACCAGCACGAAGAGGATTGAGGTGGCGTAGAAGGTCACGATCAGCGCGATCAAATTCCAGAGCGTGCCGATGCCGAAGGAGCCGATGGTGTAGGCCATCGCGCCAAAGGCGCCGATCGGCGCCACGCGCACGATCATGGCAATGATCCGGAACAGCATCTTGGCGATGAGGTCAACACCGGCCGCGATGCGCTCGCCGGCGCTGCCCATCCGGGCGAGCGCGAAGCCCGAGAGGATCGCGATCAACAGGACCTGCAGCAGATCGCCCTTGGCGAAGGCGTCGACTAAGGTGTTCGGGATGATCGCCAGGAGATGAGCGACGACGCTTTCCTCCTTGGCCTTTCCGACGAAGCCCGCCACGGCGTTGCCGCTGACCGTGCCGCCGCTGAAACCGCTGCCGGGACGCACGAGCTCTCCGACGGCGAGCCCGATCACCAGCGCCACGGTCGAGACCAGCTCGAAATAGACCAGCGTCTTAAGGCCGACCCGGCCGACCTTGGTCATATCGCGCATGGAAGCGATGCCATGCACGACCGTGCAGAAGATCACCGGCGCGATCATCATCCGGATGAGCGCGATGAAGGCATCGCCGAGCGGCTTCATCTGGGTGGCGAGGGTCGGCCAGAAATGACCAAGCAGGATGCCGATCACGATGGCGATCAGCACCTGGATGTAGAGCACGGCATACCAGGGCTGACGCTTGTCGACGGCGGCTTCGGCCATATTCCCTCCCGTAAGGACACGTGCGGCGGTTTTCTTGCCGGCAGCATAAGGGCTCACCGGGCGAGCGCAAGATGCGGTCCGCCGCCGAGCCCATTGCCATTGCGCGGCTCGGGCGCCATTCTCCGGTCTTTCCCGCGTTGCGAGGATCGATGTCCGCAGAGCCCGTCCGCGTCGGCCTGTTCGTCACCTGCCTGGTGGACCTGTTCCGCCCGAGCGTGGGCTTTGCCGCGGTGAAGCTGCTGGAGGCAGCAGGCTGCACGGTCGAGGTGCCGCGGCTGCAGACCTGTTGCGGCCAGCCCGCCTATAATTCCGGCGACAAAGCGGACGCGCAGGCCCTGGCGCGGCAGGTGATGGACGCCTTCGAGGGCTTCGACTACGTGGTGGCGCCCTCGGGCTCCTGCGCGGGCCAGATCCGCACCCACTACCCCGAGATGTTCGCCGACGATCCCGCGCAATTCCAGGGGGCGCAGCATCTGGCGAAGCGCACCTACGAGCTGGTCTCGTTCCTGGTAGACGTCCGCAGCATGGACCGCGTCGATGCCCGCTACAAAGGGCGCGCCACCTACCACGATTCCTGCTCGGGCCTCCGCGAGCTCGGCGTCAAGCAGCAGCCGCGCCGGCTGCTCGCGAGCGTCGCCGGACTCCGGCTTGCGGAGCTGCCGGGCGCCGAGATCTGCTGCGGTTTCGGCGGCACCTTCTGCATCAAATATCCGGAGATCTCCGACAAGATGCTGGCGGAGAAGACCGCGGACATCGCCGCCACCGGCGCCGATACGCTGCTTGCGGGCGACCTCGGCTGCCTCCTCAACATGGCCGGCAAGCTGCAGCGCCAGGGCCGGAGTGTGCGCGTGCGGCATGTCGCGGAGGTCCTGGCCGACATGAGCAGCGAGCTGCCGCCGATCGGCGCGCCCGCGGAGGAGAAGCGCTGATGCGCGCCACCAGCCACGCCTTCAAGGCGAACGCGCACGAGGCGCTGGTCGACGCCACGCTGCAGAGGGCGCTCGGCGTCATGAAGAGCGGCTTCCAGGTCCGGCGCGCCGAGGCGATCGCCAAGATTCCGGAATTCGAGGCGCTGCGCGAGGCCGGGAAGGCGATCAAGAACCACACCTTGGAAAATCTCGATTTCTATCTCGAGGCCTTCGAGGCCAAGGTCGCCGCGCGGGGCGGCCAGGTGCATTGGTGCCGCACGCCCGCGGAGGCGCGGGACAAGGTGCTCGGCATCTGCCAGCGCCTCGGCGCCCGGACCGTGACCAAGGGCAAGTCGATGATCGCCGAGGAGATCGCGCTCAACGATTTCCTCGAGGCCAACCAGATCGTGCCCGTGGAGACCGACCTCGGCGAATACATCGTCCAGCTCCGCCACGAGCCGCCGAGCCACATCATCGCGCCCGCCGTGCATCTGGTGAAGGAGCAGGTCGCCGACACGTTCCGCGCGAGCCATAAACAGCTCGATCCCGCGCGCCCGCTCGCGGACGCGCGCACGCTCTGCGATGAGGCGCGCGGGGTGCTGCGGCAGAAATTCCTGCGCGCCGACGTCGGCATCACCGGCGCCAATTTCCTGATCGCCGAGACCGGCTCCAGCGTGATCGTCACCAACGAAGGCAACGGCGATCTCACGCAGACCTTGACCAAGGCGCACATCGTGCTGGCGAGCCTCGAAAAGGTGGTGCCGACACTCGAGGACGCCGCCACCATCCTGCGCCTCCTCGCGCGCTCCGCGACGGGCCAGGAGTTCTCGACTTACACCACTGTCTCGACCGGCCCGCGGCGTCCCGAGGACACCGACGGTCCCGGCGAGTACCATGTGGTGCTGCTGGACAACGGCCGGAGCGCCATGCTCGGCACCGAGTTCCAAGACATGCTCCGCTGCATCCGCTGCGCGGCCTGCCTTAATCATTGCCCGGTCTACGCCGCGGTGGGCGGCCACGCCTATGGCTGGGTCTATCCGGGACCCATGGGCTCGGTGCTGACGCCCACCCTGATCGGGATCGAGGAGGCGGGCCATCTGCCCAATGCCTCGACCTTTTGTGGACGCTGCGAGAGCGTCTGCCCCATGAAGATCCCGCTGCCCAAGATGATGCGCCACTGGCGCGAGCGCGAGTTCGAGCAGAAGCTGTCGCCGGCGCCCTACCGCGCGGGGCTCTCGCTCTGGGCTTTCTTAGCGCGCCGGCCCGCGCTCTATCACGCGCTGACGGGGATCGCGACCCGCGTGCTCGGCGCGGTCGGCCGCCGGCGCGGCCGCTTCCGGACGTTGCCGCTCGCCTCCGGTTGGACCAACGTGCGCGACATGCCCGCGCCCGAAGGCCGGAGCTTCCAGAGCCTCTGGGCGGAGCGTCAAAGAGGCGCGCAGCGATGACCAACGGCCGCGAGCAGATCCTGGGAAGCATCCGGAAATCACTCAAGCGCGGGCCGGTGACGGAGGCGCGCGCCTCGGAGCTGCGGGCGAAGCTCGAGGCGCACAGGCGCAACGTGATCCCGCAGCGCGCGGCCGGCCTCGATCCAGCGGCGCAGGTCGAGCTCTTCATCCGCATGGCCGAGGGCGTGCAGGCCTCGGTAGCGCGCGTCAAATCCGCCGCCGAGGTGCCGGGCGCGGTCGCCGACTATCTTGCGGAGAAGAACCTGCCCTCGAAGCTGGTGATGACGCCCGATCCGCGGCTCGACGGCATGCCCTGGGCCGACCGCCCGCTCCTGGAGATCCGCCGCGGCCGCGCCGAGGACGGCGACCTCACGGGCATCACCGCGTGCGGTGCCGGCGTGGCCGAAACCGGGACGCTCGTGCTGACCTCGGGCCCGGAGTCGCCGACGCGGAACAATTTTCTGCCCGACCATCATCTGGTGGTGATGCGGCGGGACCAGGTGGTGGCGAGTTATGAGGACGCCTTCGACCGGTTGCGTGCCAGGTCCAAGGAGACCAGCAGCGAGTGGATCCCGCCGCGCACGGTGAATTTCATCACCGGGCCGTCGCGCACCGCCGACATCGAGCAGAAGATCGAGCTCGGCGCCCATGGGCCCCGCCGCCTCCATATCATCCTGATCGACGAGGCCTGAGATGTCCGGGCGCCATCCGAGCCGGGACGACCGCGCGCTCTGGCGCCGGACCATGCGCGACGTGACCCCGCTGGCGCCAGGGCGTCCCGCTCGCCCGCCCGAGGAGTCCGACGACCCGCGAGTGGAGCCCGCGCGTTCGCATCGTCTGGTTCCCGCTCCCGTGAAGCGCGCGGCGAGTCTGCCACCGCTCGCGCCGGGAGACTCGCCCGGTGTCGACCGCAGCACCGCCGAGAAATTCCGGCGCGGCCAGCTCGCGGTCCAGGCGCGGCTCGATCTCCATGGCATGACCCAGGAGCAAGCTCACCGCACGCTGGTGGGCTTCATCCGGCGCGGGCATGAGGACGGGTTGCGCACGGTGCTGGTGATCACCGGGAAGGGCGGCTTCGGCGATGCGCGCGGCGTGCTGCGGGACGCGGTGCCGCGCTGGCTCAACGAGAGCGACCTGCGCCCGCGCGTGCTCTCCTGTGCCTGGGCACAGCCGAAGCACGGCGGCGCCGGTGCGCTCTATGTGCTGCTCCGGCGCCTGCGATGACGCCCTTCGGCGTGAAGCTGCGCCAGATCCGCGCCGAGCGCGGCATGACCTTGAAGCAGATGGCGGAGTCGCTGGGCGTCTCGCCGGCCTACCTCTCGTCGCTGGAGCATGGGCGGCGCGGCCGGCCTGCTCATCCCATGGTCGTGGCGATCTGCGCTCAGCTCAACATCATCTGGGACGAGGCCGATGAGCTCTTGCGCCTGGCCCGGCTCTCGCATCCGCGCGTCACCGTGGACACCCAAGGCCTGGCGGCACCCGCGACCGAGCTCGCGAATCTTTTGGCCGAGCGCATCCGCAAGCTCGCTCCCGCGGAGATCGAGCGCATGCTCGCAATCCTCAAGGCGGCACCCGGTGCCAAGCCGCAGCCCCGCCGGCGTCCGAGGGCGGCCAAACCCCGGGCGGTAACCACCCCTTAAGCATTCCGCGCGAGGCTCCGCAATTCGCCGGCAGGGGACTCCGCGAGGACTTATGAGCGACGACGACCTCCACAATGCCGACTTCTCGCGGCTCAGCGTGCGCGAGATGACGCCGACGCAACGCGTTGAGCTCAAGCGCCGCTACGCCGATTTCGTCGCCAACTTCGGCCCCGCCACCGCCGCCAAATTGCCGGGCGGCAAAGCCAAGACGCCGAAGCCAAAGAAGTGGGTGCCGGGGAAGCGGGCGTAGGTCGAATGAGCGCCCATTCTTAGCGCTTCTTGCGCGGTTCGCAGCCCTCGAACGCCGCTTGGATGTCTTCCGGCAGCGGCGCGCCGAAATCGTCCGATATCCAGACCTTGCCCTTTAGGAAACCGCCCTTGCGCGGCTTCTTTTTCAGAGGTTTCGGCTCCGGAGCAATGCGCTTCAGTATCGTCTTAGGCGCCGTCATCCGGTAGCTGCGCTCGACCACGATGGCGACCTCGCGCCAGGTGACGCGGCGGTCGAGGTGCATGCCGATCCAGCCCTTGTGGCCGACATAGGGCGGCACGAAGAAGCGATCTGGATCGGCCTCGACGAGGTGGGTCTGATTGCCGGGCGGTGCCTTGCACCAGATCCCGGGGCAATCGTCCTCGTCCTCGACGTACATCGCATAGATCTTGTCTCGCACCCGGAAGGTCGGCAGCTCCCAGGTCTCGCGCTCCTCCGCCTCGGGGAGTGCGAGGCAGATCTCGCGCAGCCGGTCGAGCGCGGTTTTGCGGCGTTTCTTTCGCTTCGCCAGGATCGCCCCCGCCTTGCGCGCCTCAAAGAATGAACTTCGAGAGATCGCTGTTCTTGGCGAGCGGCGCCACGCGGTCGTGGACGTAGGCGCGGTCGATCCGGACGACGGTGCCGTTCTGCTGGTCGGAGGCGGTGAAGCTCACCTCCTCCAGGAGCTTCTCCATCACAGTGTGCAGGCGCCGCGCGCCGATGTTCTCGACGGAACCGTTGATCTCCTCGGCCAAGGTCGCGATCTCGTCGACGGCGTCCTCGGTGAAGTCGAGGGTGACGCCCTCGGTCTGGATCAGCGCCTTGTACTGCTTCACCAAGCTCGCCTCGGGCTCGGTCAGGATCCGGCGCAAGTCCTCGCGGGAGAGCGGTTTGAGCTCGACCCGGATCGGCAGTCGGCCCTGCAGCTCCGGCAGCAGGTCCGAGGGCTTTGCCAGATGGAAGGCGCCGGAGGCGATGAACAGCACGTGGTCGGTCTTCACGGGCCCATGCTTGGTCGCAACCGTCGTGCCCTCGATCAGCGGCAGCAGGTCGCGCTGCACGCCCTCGCGGCTGACGTCGGCGCCCAAGCGTTCGCTCCGTGCGCAGATCTTGTCGATCTCGTCGAGGAACACGATGCCGTTCTGCTCGACCGCTGATATCGCCTCTTTCACGACTTTTTCCTGGTCGAGCAGCTTGTCGCTCTCCTCGTCGACCAGCACCTTATAGCTGTCGGCGACCGACATGCGCCTGGGCTTGGTGCGGCCGCCGCCGAAGGCCTTGCCCAGCATCTCGCCAAGATTGACCATGCCCATCTGCGCGCCGGGCATGCCGGGGATTTCGAAGGTCGGCAAACCGCCGCCGGTGTCGGCGACCTGCAACTCGATCTCGCGCTCGTCGAGCTTGCCCTCGCGCAGCAGCTTGCGGAACTTCTGCCGCGTGTCCGCACTTGCATCCTCGCCGACCAGCGCG
>DATMMM010000214.1:0-2649 GCA_035569735.1 Allostellaceae bacterium
AGTTCTCCAGCGAGGAGAGGCCGTTGCTCACGAGGTCGCCGGAACGCAGCAAGTCCCACCACGCCGTCGCCACCTGGCTGAGCGGCGGCACTGAGGCGGGATCGATGATGTGGAGGCGCGGCGCCGCCTCCCAGACGAGCGCCAGCAGCAGGAGCGGCAGATAGCGCTTGAGCGCGCTCACGGCTCGGTGCTCTTCTGGCTTTGCGCGAGCAGGGCCTCTGTCCGCACGGAGTCCCAGAGGTAGTCGACCTTGTCGATGAACTCTCTCGACTTGACGATCTCCGGCCCCAGCCTGCCGTCGCGGCCGATCTCCACGATTTCCTTGATCCGGCCCGGCCGCGCGGACATGACCGCCACGCGATCCGCGAGATAGACCGCCTCGCGCACGTCGTGCGTCACGAACACGACCGTCTTGGGTCCCCGCTCGATAATGCCCAGCAGTTCCTCGTGCATGAGGCCGCGGGTCTGGGCGTCGAGCGCGCCGAACGGCTCGTCCATCAGCAGGATCGCCGGGTCGATCGCGAGCGTGCGCGCGATCGCCACGCGCTGCTTCATGCCGCCCGAGAGCTGCGAGGGATAGCTGTCCTCGAAGCCCATCAAATGCACGAGATCGATGAACTCCTGCGCGCGCTTCTCGCGCTCGGGCCGAGGCAGCTTCTGCTTCTCGAGACCGTAGAGGATGTTCTGCTTCACCGTCTTCCACGGGAACAGCGCGAAATTCTGGAACACGATCCCGCGATCGGGGCCCGGCCCGGTGACCTCCGCGCCGCCGACGCTGATGCGCCCGGTCTCCACCGGCAGGAAGCCGCCGAGAAGATAAAGGAGCGTGCTCTTGCCGCAGCCGGACGGACCCAGCAGCGCCAGGAACTCGCGCTCGCGCACCGCGAGGCTCACCCGGTCGAGCGCCAGCACCGGCCGGCCGCGCGCCGGCCGGTAGGTATGGCTCACCGATTCGAAGGCGATACCGGTGCCGGCCATCTCTCCCGCCGCGCGCGAGCGCGCTATTGCAGGCGTTTGGCCGCTTCCTCAATCAGGCTGAGATCGGTGTATTTGCCGACATCGATGTCGGCATCGAGCAAGCCCAGCTCCTTCTGGACCTTGAGGTTGTCCTGCAGCGCCTTGAGGTTCGGCTTCGCATCGGGATCCCGGTAATAATCGTCCTTGGTGAACACCCAGTCGTCGAAATCCGATTTCGGCTTCTTGGTGAAGTCGGCGAGGATCGCCACCGCCTCGGCGTGGTTCTTCGGATCCAGGAACCAGCGCGTGGCGCGGATCCAGTCTTCGAAGAAATCGACCAGCTGCGCGCGGTGCTCCTTTATATAGCCGGCGCGAGCCGCGAGCAGCGTCACCTCAGAGGGTCCCATGGCCTGCTTCAAGGTGAAGAGTGTGCGAACGCCGCCGGTCTTGTGCGCCTCGATCGAAAAAGGCGTCACCTCGCCCACGAGGTCGACCTTCTTCTCGCGAAGCGCCGGAGTCATGTTGGCGAAATCGATCTCGACGATGCGATAGTCGCGCTTCTCCTGCATGCCGTGGTCGAGCATGATCTTGCGGATCGCCATGTCGATGGCCCCGCCGATGCCATTCGAGGCCAGCACCTTGCCCTTGAGGTCCTCGACGGTTTGGACCGGGCCGTCGGCGAGCACCATGTACTCGCTGGTGCGGTAACCCTCGATGCCATCCTGGTAGAGGTCGGCGACGACGCGGACATCGTCCATGTGAGCGTTCTGGATCGCGAGCCCAAGCGAGGAGAACGCCAAGGCTGCGAGATCGAGCTCGCCTGCCGCGAGCGCGGTGATCTGCGGCGCGCTGCCTCGGAATTTCACGGTATCGACCGTGTAGGACGTCCCATAGTGCTTCAGGATGTCTTTGTTCATGAAGATGATCGACGTGAGCTGGCTCGGCACGACCGCCCAGCCGACGCGCACCTTGAGCGGATCCGCCCGAGCGGGTCCGAGCCCGACGCCCAGAAGAAGCGCGAGGCAAACCGTAAGAGACCGATGTCCGCGCATTGACTCCTCCCGGATCCGACGCTTGTCGAGCTCGTATTTATCGCGCGACCACCAGTGCCGCGCATCATGGCCGCGCCGCATCATCCCTGCGGCGTCCGGGCGCTGTCAACGACACTTCACGACCGCGGGACGCGCTCAAGTTTCGGTGATCCGCGGCCGCGGGCCGCTGCCCGGATTTCGCCATGGTCTCGGCACGAAAAGACCGCGCCGCGGGGATAAGCAGGCTCGGCCGGACGTTATAATGGAACGCAGACCCGAAACTGAAGCACCTTCCTGAAGCACCTTCCTTGAATCTTCGGCCGCGCTTCGGCGCGGCCCTTTTTTGACCAACCACTGCGCCGCCCTCTCGACCGCGTGCCTGGACAGCGCGGCGCGCGCCGTGCACGATCGCGCCACCGCAACAGAAAGTGAGCGCGCATGCGAGAGATGGGGCTCGGCAGAGCGATACCGCGGACGGAGGACTGGCGGCTGCTGCGCGGCCGCGGCCGCTACACCGACGACATCACCCTGCCGCGAGAGACCCGGCTCTACGTGCTCCGCTCCCCGCACGCGGCCGCGCGCATTCGCTCGATCGACGTGACAGCCGCGCTCAAGTCACCGGGCGTGCTCGCGATCCTCATCGGCGAGGACATGGCGAGGG
>DATMMM010000215.1:0-13814 GCA_035569735.1 Allostellaceae bacterium
CCGCGGAAGGCGCCGCCACGAAAGCCGCGCTCTCGACGATGCGCAGGCCCGCGAGCACGCCGCTCATGCCGCGAGCACCGCTTCCGCCACCATCGCCGCCGAGCCTTCGGGGTTGACGGCGATGAGGCGCACGCTGCGGCCATCCGCAGCAGGCCAGCCGCGCACACTGAAGGGACTGGGTGAGAACAGCGGGCGCTTGGCGCGGAAGGAGAACTCCGCCACCCGGGCCTGCGGCCGCTCGCGGCGGAGCAGGTTGAGCAGCAAGGTCGCAATCAGCGGACCGTGCACGATGAGGCCGGGATAGCCCTCCTCCTGCGTCACGTAGGGGTAGTCGTAATGGATGCGGTGGCCGTTGAAAGTGAGCGCGGAATAGCGGAAGAGCATCACGGGATCGGGATTGATCGTACGCTCCCAGGGGGCAGCCTCGACCAGCTCCGGCGCGGGCTCGCCGCCGCCGGGCCCGCGATAGACGAGGTCCTGCGTCTCCTCCAGCGCGACCTCGCCGCCCGCGGAGAAGCGGTGACGCACCGTGACGAAGACGAGATCGCCGCTGCGGCCCTGCTTGGCCTCGACGCTGAGCACCTCCGAGACCCGCGTCACGCTGTCGCCGATGCGCAGCGGCCGAAGGAACCTCAGACGGCCGCCCGCGAACATCCGGCGCGGCAGCGGCACCGGCGGCAGGAACCGCCCGCGCGCGGGATGCCCGTCCGGCCCGATCTCGGCCGGCCGCACCGCGGTCAGGAAATAGAGCCGGTGCCAGTTGGGCGGCAGCTCGTCACCCGCCTTATAGGGGGGATCGTCGCGATCGATCGTGGCGGCGAGCAGCGTCGGCGGCACCGGCGTCAGCACGTCGGACACGGTCTGGGTCCGGCCGATGTACTGGCGCAGGCTCGCGAGCTCGGTCAGGTCCATGGTCTCGAGTCCTCTCAGCGCCGCCTCTCTCGCACGAGGCGCGGTCGCGGGCAAGAGCCGCGCTACACCAGATATCACGCCAAGATCCGTGCGTCCTTCGACACGCGCCCCTTCGGGCCGCGCGCTCAGGATGAGGACTCGTTCTTGGTGCCACTTATAACTCTCCTCATCCTGAGCGCTCTCGCGGAGCGAGCGTGTCGAAGGACGCGCGATCCTCGCCGCCATCCCTGCAAATTCCTTGGACCGGTTCGGAACCGGTATCCCGGTCACTGATCGCATTCGATAAATTGGGTCTGCTAACCCAATGTCGTGATTCTTGCGGGACCGGCCCCGGGGTGATCGCGGGCGCGGCGCTGCCGAGTTCCGCGGGCGGGTCTCCCGGCTCCCGTTCCTGGCGCTGCCCGCGCTCGACGCGCCGCGCCTGACGGCGCTCCAGCATGGCGCAGGCGCGGCTGAGCTGGCGCTCGATGCTGGCGTCGTAGCGCGTGAGCGTACCCAGGCTCTGGATGCGCCCATCGAAGATCATGCCGGCATCGATCGGATACAGGGTTTTCGAGGCTCCGCCGGCAAGGCACGCCCGCCGGTGCTCGGCTTCGGCGTTGACCAGCGCGGCTTCCGCCCGGCTTGCGCGCCTGAGCCGCCAGCGCAGGGTCGCGATCTGCTCAACGAGCGCGCATTCCTCCGCGCCCACGGGCTCGAAATCCAGGGCGAGGTCTTGGCGAAACTGCTCGAACTCCGCCTCGCTCTCGTAGAACAACACGACCGTCGCCGCGCTCAAGCCATGCCGCAACGGGTTCCACCGCATCGCGGCCTTGCCCTGGGGCGTGCGAGGCCCCGTGCTCTTCTGCGCATTCAACCGGTTCGCCGCAATCTGCGCCTCGCTCGCCATCTCTCGCTCCTCTGTCGATCGGGTGCCCAGAGGCACCACATTCGTACCGATCGATAGCTGAACATGGGATTGTTCAGGCGCGCTGAACAAAATCGGCGACCGGCGCCGAGACTCGATCAGGCCCGATTCCGGCGGTCACGCATCGCGCAGCGCCGGCATCACTTTCCCGGCGAAGCGCTCCATGCTGGCCTTGGTGAGATCGTGGGGCAAGGTCGCGAATTGCAGGAGCGGCAGCAGTTTGCCGAAGCCGATCTGCTTCTGATACTCGGCGAGCTTCTGCCGCACGGTCTCGGCGCCGCCGCAGACGAACATGCCCTTGTCCAGGAGGCCGTCGATGGTGTGCGAGCCCGCGAGCATGGCGCCCTTGGCCTTGAGCACGCCCTTCATCGATTGCAGCGTGAGGTAGCCCGGCGGCAGCAGCATCTCCGGCGGCATGCGCAGGAACTTGTTCATGAACGCCTCGATGTGCGGCTTCGCTTCCGCATGGGCGCGCGCATCGGTCTCGCCGACATAGATCGGCACCGCCCAGCCCACCTGGTCCGCCGTCGCGGTGTAGCCCTGCTTCTCCGCGGCCTCCTTGTACATCGCCATGTAGCGCGCCAGCGCCGCGACCGGGCTGAAGGTCTGCAGATAGGTGTACTTGCGCGAGGGATGCGAGGCCCATTCGATGGTCTCGCGGCTCCCTTGCGAGGGGATCCAGATCGGCGGGTGCGGCTGCTGGTATGTCCGCGGCCAGGTATTGACGTAGTTGAACTGGTAGTACTTGCCCTCGAAGGGAAACGGCCCGATCTCGGTCCAGGCGCGCAGGATCAGATCGTGCGCCTCGTGGAAGCGATCGTGGGATTCCGCGGGATTGGCGCCCCAGGCGTGATATTCCGCGCCGATCCCGCGCACGAAACCCGCGATCAGCCGCCCGCCGGAGATGTTGTCGAGCATGGCGTATTCCTCCGCCACGGTGAGCGGGTTGTTGAGGAGCGGGAGCGCGCGGCCGAGCACCGCGATCTTCACCTGCTTGGTCCGGCGCGCGAGCGCGCCCGCCATGACGCCGGGGATCGGCATCAGCCCGTAGGCGTTCTGATGATGCTCGTTGACGCAGACGCCGTCGAAGCCGAGCTCGTCCGCGTATTCGAGCTCGTCGAGGTAGCGGTTGTAGAGCTTCGCGCCCTTTTGCGGATCGTAGTAGCTGTTGGGCAGCGTCACCCAGGCGGAATCGTATTTCTGATCGTAGGAGAGATCGAGGTCGGCATAGGGCATCAGGTGGATCATGAAAAATTTCATGGCCGCACCCCCTCGATGAACCCGGTGAGCCTGCGCAGGAATTCAGCGCCGCATTCGGCGTGCGGCAGGTGGCCGCAATGCTCGAACAGCTCGAGCCGGGACCCCGGAATGAGATCGCGGAACGCCGGTCCGTAGGCGGGCGGCAGGAGCTTGTCGCTGTCGCCCCAGCAGATCAGCGTGGGCACGTCGATTCGGTGCAGCCACTTCGCGAGGTGCGGATTATGGAGCCGCGGCTGCCAGCAGAGCTTCGCCACGGCGAGCGCGTTCTTGAGCCGCAGGTCCTGCTCCTCCTCGCTGACGGGCAGGCTGAGGACGACATCCGCAACGGTCGGATCCGCGAACATGTTGCGCGTGAGCTGCTCGTAGGACATCAGGAAGATATCGGCCATCGGCACGCCTTTGACGTGGATGCCGGCTGGCGCGATCAGCGTCAGGCTCGCGAGATCGTGGGTCGAGCGCACCGCGAGCTCGGCCGCGATCCAGCCGCCCATGGAATTGCCCACGAGGTGCACGCGCTCGAGCCCGAGCTCGCCGATGAAATCGAGGTAGAAGAAGGCGAGGTCGCCGATGGTGTCGAGCCACTCCGGCGTCTCCGAGCGCCCGAAGCTCGGATGCTCCGGCACGATCACGTCGAAGCGCTCCGCGAGCCCGCCCATGAACGGGAGCCAACGCGCCGCCCCGCCGCCGCCGTGCAGGAACAGGAGCGGCGGCCCCTGCCCCGCCCGCTTCACGCTCACCGCGCAGCCGGCGATGCGGAGCATGGTTTCCTTGACGTTCGCCATCGGCATTCCTCCGACGTCTCACCTTTTCGAAGCAGCAACTATGGCTCGGACGAGCAGAGCTGTCGAACCGGCGGGTATGATCAAAGAGAGCGAGGGCGGGTGGAAGCGCGCTCGTGAGTCGGCATAAGAGACTCCCCCACCTCACCCAACCTCTCCGCCCCCAAGGGCGGAGAGGAGTTCGTCCTCGCGCGCGCTATCAGCAGTCCCTCTCCGCCCCTCAGGGGCGGAGAGGTAAGGTGAGGTGGGGCGGGGCCACTACTCCGCCGCCGATTTCACGCGCGTGGCCGGAGCGAACCGCCGTTCCATCTCGCGGCGGAGGCGGACGGGCCCGTCGGTCTCGTCGGCGGCGACGTCGGACCAGCGCAGGATCTCGCCGGCTTTGACCGGCTTGGTGAGCGAGAGTTTGTGAGCGAGGCCGATCGGCAGGCCACCGGCGGCGAGCGAGTCCTCCGCCGGCATCAGCCGGCCCCAGACCATGTAGCCGCCCTCGCCATCCAACATCTCGCCGGGCTTGAGATCGCGCTTGGATGTCGCGACGACATCGCCGCGGAAGCCGGTGGCGGCGCCGGTGGGCTCGCGCCGGAGCGCCGCCGACGCCACGGAGATGCCGAGCTCGAGGCCGATCAGATGATAGGGCCGGAACAGCGCCGCATACCGGCCGCTGGGATCGGTCACCATGCCGTATTCGGCAAAGCAGCGCGCGACATAGTCGCTGGGCGCCTCGAACACGACATAGACGCCCCAGCGGAGATCGCGGTTGACCGGCCTGGTGTCGCGCTCAAGCGAGGAGATCACCTCGACCTGGCCCTTGTGGCTGAGGAGCCCACCCTCGCTCGCGGGCCTCAGCAGGCGCGGCAGGTCATCGACGCCGCAGGGCGGGAAGCTGAGCCCGCCCTTCGGGGGCGCGAGGCCGGTCGCGTTCGCCACCGCCGCCATCTCGATCGCGGACTTCGTGCCGTCGAGGAAGGAGTTGAACATCTGTGGGTTCATGCCGCCGGCGCGCGCCTCGGCGGCCGTGAGGCCGTAATAGCCCCAGACCGTCTCGGGCGTGGAGGCGTGATAGATCGGCAGGTATTTGGTGCCCTTGCCGGCCGCCACGACCTCGAAGCCGGCGGCGCGCGCCCAATCCACGAGCTCCGCGATGAGCGCGGGCTGGTCGCCATAGGCCATGGAATAGACCACGCCGGCGCGTGCCGCGCGCTCGGCCAGCAGCGGGCCCGCCAGCACGTCCGCCTCGACGTTCACCATCACAATGTGCTTGCCGTGCTCGATGGCGTGCAGTGCATGGCGGATGCCGGCGGCGGGGACGCCGGTGGCGTCGATCACCACCTCGATCTGCGGCGCCGCGATCAGCGCCGCGGCATCCTCGATGACCGCCGTGCCGCCCGTGGCGAACGCCTGCTCGAGGCTCTCCGCTCCGATACGCTCGGCGGGCCAGCCCACGCGCAACAGCTGCTCGCGGGCGCGCGCGGGCGCCAGATCGGCCACCGCCATCACATGCAAGCCCCGCGTGCGCAGCGCCTGGGCCAGGAACATGGTGCCGAACTTGCCGGCACCGATCAGGCCGACGCGGACGGGATGGCCGGCTTCGGCGCGCTCCAGCAGAAGGCGATGCAGATTCATCGACGATCCTCCGTAGGTGGGCCGATGCTAGCATGATCGGCCGGGGCTCCAAGGGCTCCGGCTTTCCCCCACCCTGGCCGGCCGCTAGGCTCAGCGTCATGCCCAGGCTCGCCGCCAACCTCTCGTGGCTCTTCACGGAGGTGCCATTCCTCGACCGCTTCGAAGCGGCCGCCGCAGCAGGGTTTCGCGCAGTCGAATTCCTGCAGCCTTACGAGTTCCCGCCCGGGGAGATCGCGGCGCGCCTCGAGCGCCACGGCCTTGAGCACGTGCTGTTCAACCTGCCGTCCGGCGACGCCAGCAAGGGCGAGCGGGGGCTTGCGGCGGTGCCGGGCCGCGAGGCGGAGTTCATGCTCAACGTGGAGCGAGCGCTCGACTACGCCAAGGCGACCGGGTGCACACGCCTCCACGCGACCGCCGGCAACGCCTCGGGCAGCGAGGCCGAGGCGGCCTACATCGCCAACCTTCGCGCGGCCGCCGATTTCCTGGCGCCGCGTGGCATCACTCTGCTGATCGAGCCGCTCAACACCCGCGACGCCCCTGGTTATTTCCTGAGCACCACCGGCGCAGCCCTGCGCATCCTCGGCCGCGTGGGCCGCGCCAATGTGAGCCTGCAGCTCGATCTCTATCACTGCCAGATCATGGAGGGCGATCTCGCCCGGCACATCCGCGATCTCGCGGGCCGGTTCGGGCATGTGCAGATCGCGGGCGTGCCCGAGCGCCACGAGCCGGACACCGGTGAGGTGAACTACGAGTATGTCTTGGGTCTGCTGGACGAGACCGGATATGCCGGTTGGGTCGGCTGCGAGTACCGGCCCAAGGCCGGCACGCTCGCGGGCCTGGGCTGGGCGCGCGCTTGGGGTATCAGCCCGCGGACTTGATCGGCCGCGGCGATCGGCTGGTCAGTTCCAGTAATCGCCCGCGGCGACCGCGAAGTTCAGGTTCTGCGCCACACCCCTTACCTGCATCGTGGTGATGCCGATGAGATTGCCGCGCTCGTCGAACAGGCCGCCGCCCGACGAGCCCGGCGAGATCGCCGCGGAGGTTTGCACGAGATTGCGGCCGGGCTGGTGGCGGAGCCCCGAGAGCAAGCCTTCGCTCAGCGTCCGCTCGAGCCCGACGGGCGCGCCGATGGCGAACACATGCTCGCCGACGGCGAGATCAGCGAAGGACCGAACACCCACGACCGGCACCAGCGTGATGCCGTCCGCCCGCAGCACGCAACGGTCGACGACGGTATCGGCGGCCACGAGCTTGGCATCGCTCACGGTGTGATCCTGCACGATCTTGATGAGCTCGCGGCCCTTGACGACGTGACAGTTCGTCAGCAACAGGTGCTCGGAGACAGCGACCGCAGAGCCTTGCATCACGTCACGCGCCCGCGCGTCGGCGAGCGAAGCCGTCGCCGCCACGACATAGACCGAGCGCTGCAG
Source organism: Allostellaceae bacterium (assembly GCA_035569735.1). Lineage (GTDB taxonomy): Bacteria > Pseudomonadota > Alphaproteobacteria > ATCC43930 > CGMCC-115725 > DASZHJ01. Next base: position 6,915 of record DATMMM010000215.1, read on the forward strand.
CGTCTTGAACAACTCCTCCGGTGCCAGCGCCTGCTTGCGGACGTTGTCCGGGCGCTTCGGCAGCACCGAGGCCGGGACGGGAATGCTGCTCGCGGCGACCGGCGTAGGCTGCACCTGCTCCTCGCTATTGCCTACCGTGCCGTGCGTGAAAACCTCGATGTAATTCGGCCTCAAGCCGCTGCCCGCGTCTTCCGACACCGAGGGCGCCGGCCCCGCGAGGGCCTGGGCGACGCAATCGTTGTAGGCGGCGACGCCGCTGCGGCGGAGATACTTGCAACGATCCTCGATCGCCAGATTCTGCGCCGGCGTCAGGCCCGAGCGATCGGGCGAGGGGTGCGCTTGCAGCGCCGCCACCTGCTTGTTTACGCAGTCGTAGTAAGGCCCGTCGCCCCGTGCGCGCACGCTGGCGCAGGCGGTGTTGATCAGCACGTTTTCGTCATAAGAGAGCTTAGACCGGTCAGGACCGGGCGCGGCCACGGCCGAGCCGCAGATCATCAGGGATGCGACGAATACCAGGGCGGGGCGCGACATCATGTGCCTCACGAGACAAAAAGGGATTGGAGCACGATCTCAGGCCGCGGTTACTCAAAGGTTAAACGCCGCAGCACGACCCGCCAGAGCCACGGCGGAGAAAATCCTCGCGCTGCCAAGCCCGGCGTGATTCCATGGTGTTGGGCCACTGTGGGGCACATGGCGGACGATCGCTGCGGCCAGAATTTGCTAAAATGCCGACTATGAAGCGCTTGGCGGCCGATCTGTTGCTGCCGCTGACGATCGCGGCCGTGGCGATCGCCATCAAAGCGCTGGGCTTCGCGCCGCTCGAGGCGATCACGCTGGGAGCGGTCGATCTTTTTCAGCGCGCGGCGCCCCGCCCCGCGCCGGAGTCAGCGGTGCTCGTCGTCGACATCGACGAAGCGAGCCTGCGCAAGCTCGGGCAATGGCCATGGCCCCGCACCATGCTGGCCGACCTCACCGACAGGCTCACGGATGCGGGCGTGGCCGCGATCGGCTATGACCTGATCTTTCCCGAGCCCGACCGGACCTCGCCCCAACGGCTGCTGCCGACCCTGTTTCGCGGCGAGATGCCGGCGGACGTTGCGCGAGTGATGTCCGAGCTGCCCGACAACGACGTGGTTTTCGCCGCCGCGCTGGCGCGCGGCCGCGTCGTGATCGGCAGCGTGCCCGGCAACGACGCCGGCACCGACAAGCCCACGCGCAAGGCCGGATTTGCCTTCGCGGGCGACGATCCCCTGCGCTTCGTGCCGAGCTACGCCAGAGCGCTCGTCGGCTTGCCGCAGCTGGAAGCGGCTGCGTCCGGGATCGGCAGCCTCGACGAGGACCCGGATTGGGACGGCTTGGTTCGGCGCATGCGGCTCGTCGAGCGCGTCGCCGGCACTGCCTATCCGACATTTCCGGCCGAAGTGCTGCGCGTGACCTTCGGCGCCAAGAGCTACGTCGGTCGCGCCGCCGGGGCCAGCGCCGAATGGGATCTCGGCCAATCGACCGGTCTGGTCGCGCTCAGGATCGGCCGGCTCACGCTGCCGACGGACGCCGCGGGGCGGCTCTGGGTCGGCTATCGCCCCGTCGACCCCGGCCGCTGGATCTCCGTGGCGAGTGTGCTCGACGGCACGCTCGACATGGCGCGGTTCAAAGACAGCATCGTGTTGGTGGGATCGAGCGCCGCGGGCCTCAACGATCTCCGCGCGACGCCGGTGGGCGCCACGGTGCCGGGCGTGGAGGTGCACGCGCAGACCATCGACCAGGCGCTGCAGGGCTGGTTCCTGACGCGGCCGGATTGGACGCGCGGCGCCGAGTTCCTGTTCATCGCAGGCGCCGCGCTGATCCTCGCGTTGGCGCTGCCGCGGCTTGTCCCCGTGGGGGCCGGCGCATTGGCGGCGCTCGTGCTGATCGGCCCCTGGACCGGCGCCTGGTGGAGCTACCGCTCGGCGCACATCCTGCTCGATCCCGCCTACCCGAGCCTGGTGATCTTGCTGATCTACGGCAGCTCCACGATTCACGGCTACCTGCGCTCCGAGCGGGCACGCCGGCAGATCAAGCAGACCTTCTCGCGCCTGATGGCGCCGGCACTGGTCGAGCAGCTCGCGGCAGAGCCCGAGCAGCTCCGTCTGGGCGGCGAGAACCGCGAGATGACCATCCTGTTCTCGGACATCCGCGGCTTCACCGGCATCGCCGAGGGCTTGGGCCCGCAGGAGCTCACGGCCTTCATCAACGAGTTCCTGCAGCCGATGAGCGACGTGGTGATGGCCCATGACGGCGTCATCGACAAGTACATCGGCGACTGCATCATGGCGTTCTGGAACGCGCCGCTCCCCGATCCGCGCCATGCCGCGCATGCCGTCGCCGCCGCGAAGGAGATGCGCCGCACCCTCAGGACGCTCAACGCCGAGCGCGGGCAGCGAGCCGCCGCGGCCGGACGTCCCTTCAAGCCGCTCCGGATCGGCGTCGGCATCAACACCGGCGAGTGCTGCGTCGGCAATATGGGCTCGCATCAGCGCATGGAGTATTCCGTGCTCGGAGACTCCGTGAACCTGGCCTCGCGCCTGGAGGGCGCCAGCAAGACCTATGGCGTCGATCTCATCCTCAGCGAGTCGACGGCGCTCCAGGTGCCGCACGAGCCGCTCGCCGAGCTGGACCTGATCCGCGTCAAGGGCAGAGATCATGCGGTGCGAATCTTCACGGTGCTCGATGCCGAGGCCGAAACCGCGGCCGCCGCGTTCGCGCCGACGCTCGACCGCCATCGCGAGATTCGCGCAGCCTATCTGGCGCAGCAATGGGATAGCGCGCTGAGGCTCATCGATGAGGCGGACACGCAGGAGTTGTCGGGCCTCGGTCCTCTCTACGCTCTCTATCGCGAACGGATCATGCGATTCCTGACCGAGCCGCCGGGCTCAGGCTGGGACGGTGTCTATCAGGCTCAGGAGAAATGACAGCGTTTGTGACGGCTGTCACAGGCGCCGCTGAAAAGACCGCTTAAATACCTGCTGCCACAGTTTTGATTTCACGCAACGCTTTGGATTCGCGTAGACTCTTTCGGCAGTTTCCGGGGGGAGACCCAGAGTTGATCCGACGCCACGACCATCAGACGGGCCCCGGCCGGGGGCTCGAGCGGCGGTTCGCCGCGCTCGGCATCGGGCTCGTCTTGTGCCTGGCTGCGGTTGCGCTTCCGGCCGCCGCTCAAGACGCCGGCTCGCAGCGGGCGGAGTTCTTGAGTCTCTATCAGCAGCTCCTCAAGAACCCGACGAACGTCGAGCTCACGCTGCGCTACGCGCGCCTCGGCGCCGAGCTCGGCGATTACGAGGCGAGCGTGAGCGCGCTCGAGCGGCTGCTCATCTACAACCCGAACCTGCCCACGGCCGAGCTCGAGCTCGGCCTGCTCTATGCCCGGCTCAAATCCTATGCGATGGCGCGGGCCTATCTCGAGCAAGCCTCCGCCGCGCCCAATGCGAGCCCGGAGCTGCGGGCGCGGGCCCAGGACGCGATCGCGAAAGTGGAGAAGCTCAGCTCGCCGCATCAGTTCGCCGGCCAAGTGGAGCTCGGCGTCCAGTATCAAACCGACGCCAACCAGGTGCCGGGCGCGGCGGTGCCAGCGCCGCCCGGTTTTACTCTGCCAAGCATCCCGCTCAGCAAACGAAGCGATACCGACCTGTTCCTGAACGCCGCGGGCATCTATCGTTACGATCTTGGAAACGCCGAGAGCGATACGCTCGAGGCGACCGGCACGCTCTATGAGTCCGCGTTCTTGCGTGACAGCCATCTCGACCTCGGCATTGCCGAGCTTACATTCGGGCCGCGCCTGACCCTCGACCGGATCGGCATCGAGCACGCGAGCCTTCGCCCCTATCTCGTGGGCACCTACGTCACGCTGAACAACAATTCGCTGCTCGCGGGCGGCGGAGCCGGAGTCGAGATCGCCAAGGCCTTCAGCTGGCGCATGCTGACCCGGCTCTACTACGAGCACGAGGAGCGCGGGTATTTCAACCAATCGATCGACCCTTTCGCGACCCAGCTCGACGGCCATGTCGACGTGGTGCGCCTGACTGCGTCGCAGGAGCTGGGCGAGGCCTCGACGCTCGACCTGCTGCTGCGCTACGTTCACGAGAAGACGCGGTTCTCCTTCGACACCAACAGCCAGTACCGCATCGAGGCGAGCTATTCGGTGCGGTACGGCGGCCTGCTCGATCCCGGCTTTCCGGGCATTGCGCGCCCCTGGGAGACGAGCCTGGAAGTGGGGCACGATTGGACGCCCTACGATGGCGCCAATCCCGCGATCGATCCGCTGGTGAAGCGCAGTGACCGGAGTTGGTTCTTCGGCGCATCTCAGTTCCTGCACGTCACCAAATGGCTCGCCGTCGGGATCGGGATCCAGCGGCAGATCACGTCCTCGAACTTGTCCAATTTCTCGTTCAACAACACCACGGCGACCTTTTCCGCGAAGGTCAGATTCTAGAGGTGACATCATGAGCCCGCGCCGCATCGCGATCGCTGCTTCGACGATTGCCTCCGTGCTCTTGGGGTTGGCGGGCCTCGGCATCGCCCAGACCGTCGGCGTGACCGGCGCCGTCAATCCCAATGCCAGCGGCACGCCGCCGGGCACCACCGTGCGTGCGCTCGGTATGGGCAGCGACGTCGTGTTCAACGAGCGGATCGCCACGGAGGCCACGGGCCAGGCGGACATCCTGTTCGTCGACCGCTCGGCGCTCACCGTCGGGCCGAATTCGGACCTGGTGATCGACGAGTTCGTCTATTCGCCGGAAACCGGCACCGGCAAGCTCGCGGCGAGTGCCACCAAGGGCGTGTTCCGCTTCGTCGGCGGCGCCCTCAGCAAGAACCCGGATTCCGTCAGCATCAAGACGCCCGCCGCGATCGTCGGCGTGCGCGGCGGCGTGATTCTGCTGGCGGTCAATCCGAATGGCGCCGCCACCGCCTACTTCATCTATGGCGAGGAAGCCACCATAACCTCGGCCAGCGGCCACTTGTCGCTGCATCGCCGCAGTTGGGCCGTCGATATCGGGCCGGATGGCAAGATCGGCGATCCGCATCCCGCGGATCCCGCCGTGCTGCTGGGGCTGTTGAAGCAGCTCAACGGTCAACCCGGCGGCAATGGCGGCGCCTCGCCGCCGCCGACCGAGCAGGCTCTCGCCGGCGGGCCCTCGCTGTTCATCGACGAGGATATCGATGCCAACCAAATCGACCTGCGCAATTATCTGCGCCCGATCGACCAGTTCGATCTCTATCAGATCGAGAAGCTGTACAAGACGCGGCAAAACGTGGTCGTCATCTGTCCCTGCTGCAGCTGCTGAGCCGCCGGCCTGGGATTTCGTTACGCGAGTTTCAGCTTGCGGCAGAGCAGCACCAGGCCTTCGTGGATGACCTGCACGCAGAGCGAGGCCGCCATGTTCTGCACGTCGTGCGGCGGACTCACCGTGTTGACGTCGACCGCGATGATGTCGAGGCCGGCGAGGCCGCCGAGGAATTCCAGGCCCTCGCGCGCGAGCAAGCCACCCCAGCTCGGCGTCGCGACGCCCGGCGCACAGGAGGGATCGAACACGTCCATATCGAAGCAGAGGTAGACCGGACGGCCGGCCAAGCGCTGGTGCAGCTCGGCGAGCACGTCGTCGAACCCGCGCTTCAGCAGCTCGCGCTGCGTGATGATGTTGTAGCCGAGGGATCGCGTGTGATCGTAGACGCCGGGCGAGTAGGTCGTGCCGCGCACGCCGATATGATAGGAGAGCGAGGCCACGAGCAGCTGCTCCTCGGCGGCGTGGGTGAACTGGGTCGCGGCGCTGTATTTGTCGGCGGGAGCGTAGGGATAGCTGTCGGTGTGAGCGTCGAGGTGCACGGCGACGATGCCGCGATGGTGCCGGGCGGCCGCCCTCAGCAGCGGCACAGAGATGCTGCCGTCGCCGCCCATGGTGACGGGTATGACGCCGGCCTCGTGGATGGGACGCACCGCCGCCTCGATGCGCTCGAAAGCATCGACGATCCGGCTCGGCGTGAGTTTGACGTTACCGCAATCAACGAGCTTCAGGCGCTCGACGGGATTGAAATCCGCGAGCTCGGAATTGTAGAACCGCGCCTGCGCGGACTGCTCACGGATCGCCTGCGGGCCCTGGCGCGAGCCGATGCGATAGGGATGCGTGCCGCAGTCGAAGGGGATGCCGAGGATCGCGGCTTTGGCGCCGCTGAGGTCATGGGTATAGGGCGCACCCATGAAAGTGACGGGACCCGAGTAAGGCGATTTGTCCGAGACCATCATGCCCCCGCCGGTTGTGGCAGGAGGCGTTATGCGATATCCGGGACGCGGGGTCCAGGGCGGCGCTTTGCCGCCGCCCTGGCCTCTGTCGTGCGTTAGCGGATATCGAGCGGGATGTTGATGCTGAACCCGGGCTGCGGCGGATAATAAACGGGTGGCGGCGGATATCCGTAGCCGTAGTAGCCGTAGCTCGGGCCGGCGTAGACGCCGCCCCTATCCCAGTCACGATGTCCGCGCCAATGACGCTCACCCTCATGCCGATGGCGATCGTCCTGCCGGTTCTCGGCATAGGCGGGCACCACAACCGCGGCCACCGCCGCAAAGGCGCCCAGCGCAAGCAGCATGCTGTGCAGCTTCGAGTAAGTCGACGGTCTCATCCTACGTCTCCTTTGGGGAGCGACTTGGTCAATGGGCGGGTGGGCATCCCCGCTCCCGATGCCGCGCTATCGCGGCCGGCGTGGCGGGCCCGCCTCAGTCGCTCCGGGCTATTGGGTCTGCGTCTGCGGCTTCGTCGTGCCGTTCGCGCGCGTCCTCGACATGCCGTTCTTCGCGGCCATCTGGCGGCCATAGCGGGCGAACACCATGTCGGCGTTCTTCTTCTGCTCGGGCGACATGCTGTCGTAGAG
>DATMMM010000216.1:0-4936 GCA_035569735.1 Allostellaceae bacterium
GCTCGCCGGCTTGCCGAAGAGCGTAACGGCCCGCGCAGAGGAGGTGCTTTCCGTTCTCGAAAAGGGCGAGCAGGGCGGCGCGCTCGCCCGCCTCGCCGACGACCTACCGCTCTTCCGCGCCGCCCGCCGCAGCGCCGACCCACCATCCCCCGAATCCCCGGCCGAAGCCCTGCTGCGCGAAACCCGCCCCGACGAGCTGACCCCGCGCGAAGCCCTCGACCTCCTGTACCGGCTGAAGGCCCTGGCGCCGGAATAGGCCGGCACGCACCCGCAACCATGAGTGGTATAAATTATCTCACATCGCTGTATCTGCAGGCACATCTACAGCGAACCATCTCCTATAGGTTGTAGCATTTGCTTCGCAGGCTGCCAGCCGATCTGGCAGGGAAAGCCCCGACCCTATCGTCGCTTCCATTTACGGCGACGGAATCGACGGGCGGTACTGTTTGGCTCGCGGCCGCGTGGCGAGGCACCGCAACAGATGCTGTTTGCGGTCGAGCAGATCCCGCAGCGACCTGCGTGCTCAGCGGCCGGGCTGAAAGATCGGGCACGCGCCGCTTCGGATCGGGAATGCCGGGAGGCCGGCCGCGCGGATTGCCGGAGCTTCCCTTGGCGAAAACGCCCGCGCGTCACGCGCGCGAGGCAGAAAGAGATCAGGCCCAAGTAATTGAGATTCCTGGAATCGCGGCTTGCGATACAGGCGATAGCAGGACGGCGCAGGCGGATCGGTTGCGGTTTCCGGCATCGGCGGGCTCCGGAGCGAACAAGGCGGACTATATCAGTTCGCGATATGTTCGCGTCAAGGGAGCCGCCGGGATGCGATCAAATTTGTAGGGCGGGTGGAGCGCACAGCGCAACCCGCCATTCCTTCGTGGCCTGCACGGCGGGTTGCACCCGCCCTACGCTTGCTGAAAGCGCTGGCGCCGCGATAGGGCGGTACACATTAGCAATCAATATTATTACTATTTGCTGCATCTGCAGCAAATCTGTAGCAAAACCTCTCCTATAGGTTGTGAGCATCCGCTCAGCCGTCCGCCAGCCAACTTGGCAGGGTAACGCCCGAACTCGCTTCGGCTTGGGAGTATGCGATGCGAACACGGCGATTTTAGGATCGGCATCATCAAGGGACGCGACTGTTGCCGATTACGAGCCGGGGCGGGTGCCATGATCCCGGTGGGGCAGGCCGCCGCAAGCAAGCACGAGGCTTCCATCCGTGGTGCTGGGTCGCGCCAAAAATTTTCCGGGATGTGGAACGCTTCACACATTCTGGTTCCCCACAGCCGCAAGATAAGCAATCTTGACGAGATCGCGGCTCCGTCTTGTCATAGGTGGAACGCAGGCATGGGCTCCATCTGGACTTTTGTGCGAAAACCGAGCAACCAGCGGCTGTTGTCCTGGCTGGGTGGTGGCGGAGCGGTTGCCGCCGCCGGCATTTGGGCAGTGGTCTCCTACGTGTGGCCGGCTCATCAGACGCCGACGGCCGAATGTCTTCAGCAGGGGGTGAAGATAGGGGGGAATGTTTCCGGCTCGACAGTAAGCAATACCGTCTCCGGGGGCACGGCGACGGCTGGGCCATGCCTCGACACCACGAAAAAGTAGTCGGCGCGTTTCGCTCGGCGGCAGCGTTTCTCTTCGCTGCCGTGGTGGCAATAGCACCGCCCCGGTCGGTCGAGGCGGCGGCCGACAGCGGCACGGTCACCGAAAGCATCGAGATCGGGGGATCGGTCAGCAACAGCACGATCAACAACACGATCAACAAGCAGGACCCGGCGGTGCTGGCGGCGATGGCGAAGACATTTGCCGATCAAATGGCCGCTACCACGGAGGCCAAAGCACAAGCCGAGGCTAAAGCCGCCGAGTTGGCGACAAAATTGGGGTTCACTTCGGCCGCCGTGGTCGAATTCTTCAAAATCCTCGGCGAGCAAGATATGCCGGAGTAGAAAGTCCCGGCGCGTCTGATCGAGGTCGCGAAGCATTTCGCGCAGACGCGAGACGAGCTGGCCGCGCTCGAACCGGATGACCCGCATGCGGCCGAACTCGCCCGCTCCGCGAAAGCGGCCCTCGACAACGGGCGCCTGCCCGAGGCGGACGCCCTGCTCGACCAGGCCAAGGAGGGCGAGCTTGCGGCCCTTCGCCAAGCCCGCGAGCTCAAGCAGAAGGCCCAGGAAGCCGAGGATCGCCACGCCCTGAACGCCGCGAAACTCGTCGCCGGCCGAGGCAATATTGCGCTGACCCAGTTGCGCTATCTCGACGCCGCGCAGCACTTCAACCAGGCGGCGGCACTAGTGCCGTCGGGGCATCCGGATGAGACGGCGGACTACCTCTACCGCCAAGCCTTCGCGCTCTACGGCCAAGGCGACGAGCGGGGCGACATCGCCGCGCTGAAAGAGTCGATCGAGACTTGGCATCTCGTCTTGCAGCAGCGCCCGCGCGATCGGGTGCCGCTCGATTGGGCGATGACCCAGAACAACCTCGGCATCGCGCTGGAGAGGCTCGGCGAGCGGGAGAGCGGGACGACGCATCTGACGGAGGCGGTCGCAGCCTACCGCGCGGCGCTTGAGGAGCAACCGCGCAAACGGGTGCCGCTGGATTGGGCGATGACGCAGAACAACCTCGGCAATGCGCCGGAGAGGCTCGGCGAGCGGGAGAGCGGCACGGCGCATCTGACGGAGGCGGTCACGGCCTACCGCGCGGCGCTCGAGGAGCAGACGCGCGATCGGGTGCCGCGCGACTGGGCGATGACGCAGAACAACCTCGGCAATGCGCTCTGGGAGCTTGGCGAGCGGGAGATCGGCATGGCGCATCTGACGGAGGCGGTCGCGGCCTATCACGCGGCGCTCGAGGAAAGGACGCGCGATCGGGTGCCGCTCGAATGGGCGATGACGCAGAACAATCTCGGCGTCGCACTCCAGACACTTGGCGAGCGGGAGGGCGGCACGGCGCATCTGATGGAGGCGGTCTTGGCCTACCACGCGGCGCTGCAGGAACGGACGCGCGATCGGGCGCCGCTCGACTGGGCGACGACGCAGAACAATCTCGGCGTCGCGCTGGAGAGCCTTGGCGAGCGGGAGAGCGGCACGGCGCATCTGACGGAGGCGGTCGCGGCCCACCGCGCGGCGCTGCAGGAATACACGCGCGATCGGGCGGCGCTTCAATGGGCGATGACGCAGAACAACCTCGGCAATGCGCTGGCGAGGCTTGGCAAGCGGGAGGGCGGCACGGCGCATCTGACGGAGGCGGTCGCGGCTTACCGCGCGGCGCTGGAGGAATTCACGCGCGATCGGGCGCCGCTCCAATGGGCGACGGCACAGAACAACCTCGGCACCGCGCTCAAGACGCTTGGCGAGCGGGAGAGCGGCACGGCGCGTCTGACGGAGGCCGTCGCCGCCTACCGCGCGGCGCTGGAGGAATTCACGCGCGATCGGGTGCCGCTCGACTGGGCGACGACACAGAACAACCTCGGCAACGCGCTAGAGAGGCTTGGCGAGCGGGAGAGCGGCACGGCGGATCTGACAGAGGCGGTCGCCGCCTGGGAGGCGTGCCTGACAGTCACCGCGTCAGCTTGGCCGCCTGCGTGGGTAGAAGGCGTGCATTCTCACATTGATCGAGCACGGGCCGAGGAAGCGCGACGAGCGTCGAAATAGGTAGTCGGGATCGACGCAGGGTTCATTCCAGCCGAGCTGCGACGCCGGTAGTGCGCGAAAGCTTGTTGCCTATCAGGCGCGACCGGCTGATCATGGTGCGGTGAAGACCTTGGGTAATCTGGGAAAACACAGATCCATCGGGGAAGCGCCGCGATGACAACCGTCGACACTGCGTCAACCTTACTATCGGACGCCGATCACCGCGCGCAATTGCGGCGGGCGGTGATCGCGAGCACGGTCGGCACGACGATCGAGTGGTACGATTTTCTGCTCTACAGCATCGTCACGGGCCTCGCCTTCGGGAAGCTCTTCTTTCCCGAATCCGACCCGCTGGTCGGCGTGCTGCAGGCGTTTGCGATCTATACCGTCGGTTTTATCGCCCGGCCGATCGGGGCGGCGTTCTTTGGTCATTTCGGCGACCGCGTCGGGCGCAAAGGGACGCTGATCGCTACGCTGCTGACGACCGGGTTGGCGACCTTCGCGGTGGGCTTTGTCCCGACTTACGAGTCGATCGGCATCTGGGGCGCCGTCATCCTGACGATCATCCGGTTTATCCAGGGGATCGGGGTCGGCGGCGAATGGGGCGGCTCGGTGCTGTTGTCGATGGAATGGGCGCGCACCAACCGCCATCGCGGCTTTATCACCTCTTGGCCGCAGTTCGGCGGTCCGGCTGGGCTGCTATTGGCAAATCTAGCGGTGTTTGTATTCAGCGCGATTTCAGGCGACCAGTTCCTCGTCTGGGGCTGGCGCATCCCGTTCATGCTGAGCATCGTCATGGTTGCGGTCGGGCTCTACATCCGGCTCGGCATCCTCGAGACGCCGGTCTTCCGGCGCCTGGTCGCGGAAGAGCGGATCGAACGGGTCCCTGTGCTCGAAGTCATCAAGCGTCAGCCAAGGCAGATCATCCTGTCGGCCTTCGCCCGGATGGCCGAGCAGGCCCCTGCTTACATCTACCTCGCCTTTGTCTTTACCTACGGCGCGCAGGTTCTGCACACCTCGCGCGATTTCCTTCTGACGGCGCTGATTGCCGCGGGGCTGGTGTCGTTTGTCACGATCCCGCTCGCCGGGCATCTGTCGGACCGGTTCGGCCGCAAGCGCATCTATCTGATCGGCTCGGTTGCGACCGGGATCTTCGGCTTCATCTACTTCGCGATGCTGAACACGATGGTGCCGGCCTGGATGTTTCTCGGTATTATTCTGTCCTTTGTGCCGCATGACCTGATGTACGGACCGCAGGCTGCGCTGATCGCGGAATGCTTCACGCCACGGCTGCGCTACAGCGGCTGCTCGAT
>DATMMM010000217.1:0-16425 GCA_035569735.1 Allostellaceae bacterium
TGTGGCGGGTACCAGACGCCGGACAGAATGCGCAAGAGCTGATCGTGAACCGGCCCCAGCTTGCGAGGAATATCGAGCGGCGGATCGCCGGTGTCATAGCGCCGCGTGACCCAGTCGCAGAAGGCGATGTCGAACGCCCGCTCGCGCTCGAGCGCCGCGACCTGGAGCGCGACCTTGTCGGGGTTCATCTCGTCGTCGGCATCCATCCACTGGATGTAGTCGCCGCGCGCCAGGCTAAAGCCCAGCGCACGAGCCCGATTGACACCCCGCTCGGGACACACCACGAAGCGGAATTCACGCCCCGATGCCGCTCCGATCTCTTGCGCGAGGCGATCGCTGCCGTCGGTCGACCCGTTGTCGACGAAGACGATCTCGAGCCTCGCGTAAGTCTGCCGGATCACGCTGGTCAATGCCCGCCGCAGCATCCGGCCGGCATCGAGGCACGGCATCACCACGGACACCAACGGTTCCTGCGCCATCCCGACCCCGAAGCACCCCACCGCGACTCACTAATCTTATCAAGAGGCCGCTAATTCCGCGAGCTTCGTGGAACATGCGTGGGTGTTTGTAAATGCCGGCCTCACGGCGCACGCCTGCGCCGCAGGAGTGCGACGCCGGTAACCACCAGAGCGCAACCGAAGAGCTGTTGCCCCGTGGGATAGCTCCCGAAGACCGCGGCCGTGAGGATTCCGAACACCGGGATCAGGTTGAGATAGAGCGAGGTCACGATGATCCCGATCCGCGACACACCATAGTTCCAGAGCACGCCGCCTAGCAGAGTGGCGGCGCTGATGATCCAGACCAGCAGAGCGACTGCCGGCGCGGTGGGCGCCGCTCGCGGTGGTGCCGCAACGCCCGCTGCGAGCAACACCGCGTAGATCGGCACCAGCACGGCGGCTGCACCGAGGTAGCTCACCGCGGTGATGCGATGCTGACCCCAAGAGCCCAGCCATTGTTGTGCCTTGAGCGAATACCAGGTCCAGGAGAGCGCGGCGAGCACCAGCAGCCATTCGCCGCCGCGCACGCCCGCCTGTGCGCCCGCGGCGACATCACCGAGCGCCGCGATGATGGCGCCCGTCGTCGAAAGACCGAACGCGGCGATGGCGCCGCGCGGCAGGGGTTGGCGAAAGGCGACCGCCGCGTAAATCGCCGCCGCCACCGGCGAACTCCCGGAGACGACGATGGCGGAGACGGGATTCGAGAGCGCGACCCCCACCGTGTAGAGCAGCGAGAAAGCGGCGATGCCCGCTCCCAGGCCCAAGGTGCGCGGCCAAGGTATGGTGCGCAACCACGAGAGTCCGTCGATCCCGATGGAGATCACCAGCAGCACGCCCGCGGCGACGACGACGCGCAGCGTCGAGAGGGTCCACGCGTCGAACTCTCTCAGCACGATCTTGGCCGCAGGAATCAGCGTGCCCCACGCGAACATGGTGACGACGGTCCCGGCGTGAGCGGCGAAATTTGCCGGGCGCCTCCCCGGGCGGGCGGAAACCGACTCATCCATGCAAGCATGAATCCCTGGCGATGCCGGTCGGACGATGCCGATGTACCATCATCTCCGCCGCCACGGTGAATAATCGCGCTCAGGAAGGCGGGGTGACGAGATGGCCTCGCCGTGCCAAACTTCGAGGCGTGCGGCACCGAGGTGCCAGCGTGGGCAGGAGGCTACCCATGACCGTCGTGCAGGAAGAGCCGAGAGCGCGCGAGGCGGCGCTCGTCCCGCAGGAGGTGATCGATGGCTTTCGGCTCGATGGTGCGGTGTTGCTCAAGGGCTATTTTCGCGATTGGGTTGAGCCGCTGCGGGCGGGCATCGAGCGCAACCTCGCCGAGCCCGGTCCCTATCAGCGCGTCTACACGCCGGCCGGCGAATCGGGCCGTTTCGTCGGCGACTACTGCAACTGGGCGCGGATCCCCGAGTATCGGCGCTTCGTGTTCGAGAGCCCGGCCGCGCGCGTCGCGCAGCAATTGATGGGGTCGCGCTCGGTCCGGGTCTTCCACGAGCACATTTTGATCAAGGAGCCGGGAACTCGTGAGCTCACGCCTTGGCACCACGACCAGCCCTACTACTGCGTCGACGGCAAACAGAACGTGAGCCTCTGGATGCCGCTCGACCCGGTGCCGCGCGACGTCTGCGTAGAGTACGTCGCCGGGTCCCACCGCTGGGGCCGCTGGTTCCGGCCGCGCAAGTTCACCGGCGTCCCCTACGACCACAAATCTGACGGGCTCGAGGACATGCCCGACATCGGAGCGCACCGCTCCGATTATCGGCTCCTGAGCTGGGACGTCGAGCTCGGCGATGCGATCGCGTTCCATTTCCTGACGGTCCACGGAGCGCCCGGAAATCTCTCCGGCAATCGCCGGCGCGCCTTCGCCTCGCGCTGGCTCGGCGACGATGCGGTCTATGCCCAGCGCCCCGGCGAGATCTCGCCGCCCTTCCCGGGGCTCGATCAGCGCCTAAAGCCCGGCGAGCCGATGGCAGCCGAGGAGTTTCCGCTCGTCATCGGATGAGGCGGGCGGAACACATTTCATCACGCTTCCGCAAATCGGACGGCGGCGATCGGCGGAAGCCGCGCATCGGGCATTGTCCAGGACTTGCCGCCGTCTTCTGAGATCCACAAGCCGCCCGTGGTGGATCCAAAGGCGAGCTGCTCTCCGCTTGGATCCACCGCCAACGCATGGCGCCATACCAGGTCGTAGGCGTGGCGCTTCGGCAGGCCCTCGGTCAGCACCTCGAAGCTGCGGCCGGCGTCCCGCGTGCGCGCGACCACTAGCCGGCCATCCACGGGAATCCGCCGCTCGTCTTTGATCGCCGGCACGAACCAGGCGGTGTCGGGGTCGTGCGGATGCGCCGCCACGGCGAAGCCGAATTTCGAGGGGCGGATCGCCGCGAGCTCGCGCCAAGTGGCGCCTGCATCCTCCGAGCGGAAGACGCCGTTGTGATGCTGGCACCAGATGACCTCCGGCCGCGCGGCGCAGCTCACGAGACGGTGCACGTCCTGGACGATCGGGTCTTCTCGCCGCTCCGGCGGCATGTACTCCGCATGCATGCCGCGGTTGATGATGCGCCACGAGGCACCTCCGTCGGTGCTGGCCCAGACGCCCGCGGTCGAGACGCCGATGCGGATATCCTGGGGATTCCGCGGATCGACGAGCACCGAATTGATGCCGGGCTGCTCGCCTCCGGCAACGCCCGCCCACTGGCGGCGCTCCGGCATCCGCCAGAGCGCCTCGACGAGGGACCAGGACCGGCCCCCGTCGTCGGACCGAAACAGCCCACCTGGCATCGTGCCCGCCCAGAGTCGCCCCGGAATGCCGCCGGGCTCGAGCACCCAGATCTTTCCCAATGACCAGGGATGGGGATCGTCGCCGGCATTGTCGGGCTTCGTTGGAAACACCGGCACCGCGCACTCGCTCCAGGCGCCGAGCCGGTCTCGGTGCCAGAGCTTGGCGCCGAAATGGCCGAGATCGAGCGCGGCATAGACCGCGCCATCGCCGTCGGCCAGCACGGCCGAGACGGGATCGCCGAGGAACCGGCAGTCGCTCACCTCCCAGTCTCCGCTGCGACGCGCGAGCTCGAACCAGCCCTTACGGGTTCCGACGTGGAGCCGATCGACCATGGTCTCCTCCTTCAGCCGCCGGTCAGCGCTTGGAAAACGTAGATCTCGTCGCGGGGCAACACGGGATCGCTGAGCTGCGTGCGGTCCTTCGCGGGCCAGCCGTTGACGTAGACTACGACATGGCGGCGCAACGCTCCCTGATCGTCCAGCAGGTAACCGCGCAGCGCCGGCTTGGACGTGAATACGGCCGCCAGCGCCTGGCCCAGCGTGGCAGCCTTCACTTCGACCGAAGGAGCGGACAGGAACCGCTCCAATGCCGGCGTGAACGATACTTTGGGCATCGTGCGCATCCTCTAGGTGAGATACCGCTCGAGCTTGTCGAGGGCAGCGTTCCAGCCGTACTCGTGCCGGTCGCGGGCGGACTCGTCGAAGAATTGCTCGTGCGTCAGCACGAGGAGGGTGCCCTCGCCCTGGAGCGCGACCGTCACCAGGGACGCCCGCTCCGGCATGGTGCGCCACGCCCAGGTGAACACCAGTCTCCGGTTCGGCACCACTTCGCGATAGATGCCGCGGACGTCGTGCTCCTCGCCGTCGGGCGTGCGGAATTTGACGCGGAACCATCCGCCAACGCGCGGATCCGCCTCCGCGAAGTGAGCCTCGGCAGCTCCCGGCCCCCACCAGCGCACCATGCGCTTCAGGTCGGTCCAGGCCGCATAGACCTGCGCGGGCGGCGCGTCGAGCCGGCGTCGGATGGTAAGGCTCGGCTTTGCGGCCATGGCTCCCGTCAACCCCTCGACGTCAGCGCGGCAACAAGATCGCGCGCCTTCGTCGCCACGGCCGCGCGGTCGAGCCCGGGTTTGTAGAGTGCCGAGCCGATGCCGAAGCCGTTTGCGCCGGCCTTGCGCCACGCCGGAATGGCGGCGGCGTCGATGCCGCCGACCGGCAGCACCGGCATCGTCCGTGGCAAGACGGCGCGCAGTGCCGCCAGTACTTTCGGCGAGGCGGCTTCCGCCGGAAACAGCTTCAGCGCATCGGCGCCAGCGTCGATCATCGCGAAGGCCTCGGTCGGCGAGAAGAACCCGGGGACCGCCAGCAGGCCCAGCTCCTTGGCGCGCCGCACCGCCGGCGCGTTGGCGTGCGGCGTCACAATCAGCTCGCCACCGGCCGCGCGGATCGCATCGACCTCGTCGCTCCGCATCACGGTACCCGCGCCCACCAGAGCGCGCTTGCCGCAGGCTGCGGCGAGGCGCCGGATGCTCTCCAGCGGATCCGGCGAGTTGAGCGGCACCTCGATGATCAAGATGCCGGTGTCGATCAGACCCTCGGCGATATCCACGACCTCGCGCGGCTCGACCCCGCGCAGGATCGCGATCAGCGGCGACTTCTCGAGCCAGGGCGCCAGTGCGGTCACGTCATCGCTCCCAGGCTGCGCGCGATCGCCCAAAGCCCGCGCGGCGCGGGCTCGCCCGCGATCGGCCGCGCCGGCACGCCGCAGCGCGCGAAGGCCCGGCAATAGAGCCGGGTCAAGTCGGTGGCACCGATCACCGCCACGGGCGCCGACGGCGCGGCGGCACGGATCTCGTGGCCTATCAGGAGCCCCGAGAGGTAGGAGGCGAGGCCCGCCGCGGGAACCTCCCGGAACAAACCGCGGGTGCGCACGCCGAACAAATGGTGCAGCAAACCCTGCCCTTCCGCCGAGCGGTCTACGCCCGCGTCGAAGGCCGGCTCGTCATCGACCGCCTCGGTGTCGCTGAGCCGCCCCAGGATGCTGTGCCGCCAGAGCACGCCGAAGACCTCGCCGGTCATGTGTGTGGTGAAATCCATGATATGGCGATCCCTCACGCGGACATACTTGCTGTGGGTACCCGGCAAACACACCACGGCCTCCGGGTCGAGATCCTCGACGGCGCCGATGATTTGCGTCTCCTCGCCGCGCATCACGTCGGGCACGCTATGCGCGTCCTGACAACTCACTCCGGGCACGATGAAAGCTCGCCGGCCGCGTTCCCAATCGACCGTGCCGCACGCCCTCGCGATAGCCTGGAGGTCGACCGGACAGGCGAGATACGGCACCTCTTTCCAGCCCTGACGGCTCCCGATCATGCCGCTCATAAAGACCGAGCCGGGCTCCTCGTCGAGCCAAGCACCAGTTTCCTCGGCGAGGACATTGGCAAACTCGCCGGCCTCGACGGTCAAAATCCCGCGCGCGGCGGAGCGCCGATCGAGGATCCGTCCTTGGGCGTCGAGGCGGTAGGCGCGGAAAGCGCTGGTGCCCCAATCGACCGCGATCATGACGCTGAGAATAAGGGATCAGAGGGGCCGCGAGCCAGTGGGGCGGCGGCTAGCGCGCCCAGCGCAGCACCAGAGGATCGAGACGCCGCGCGATCTCGATGAGGCCTGCCCGCGTCGCCGGGTGCAGCGGCGGCCACGGGTGCCGCGCGGCCTCGGAGGCGATGATCCCGCCCTCCTTCATGAGCGCCTTGCAGGCGAGCAGGCCGCATTGCCGGTTCTCGTAATTGATGAGTGGCAGCCAGCGCTCGTAGCCGGCGACGGCGCGGTCGCGGCGCCCGGCCGCGAAGTCGTCGAGGATGGGGCGGAGCGCATCGGGATAGGCGCCGCTCGGCATGGTCCCGGTGGCACCCGCGTCCAGATCCGCCATCAGCGTGATCGCCTCCTCGCCGTCCCAGGGACCAACCACGGCATCGCCGCCGAGCCGGATCATCTCGCGGAGTTTTCCCGCCGCGCCGGGAACCTCGATTTTGAAGTAGGAGACATGCTCGATCTCCCGCGCCATGCGCGCGAGGAACGCGGCCGAGAGCGCGGTGCCGCTCACGGGCGCATCCTGGATCATGACGGGAATATCGATCGCGTCCGAGAGCGCGCGGAAGAAGTCGAAGATCGCCGGCTCCGCCGCGCGGATGGTGGCACCATGATAGGGCGGCATCACCATCACCATCGCGGCGCCCGCGGCCGCCGCGCGCCGGCTGCGCTCGAGGCAGATCGTCGAGCTGAAATGCGTGGTGGTGACGATGACCGGCACCCGGCCCGCGACGTGCTTCAGGATCGCCTGCATGAGCGCTTCGCGCTCGTCATCGGCGAGCGCGAATTGCTCGGAGTAGTTCGCGAGAATGCAGATGCCGTTGGAGCCGGCATCGATCAGAAAATCGATGCACCGCCGCTGGCTGTCGAGATCGAGGCCGCCGCGCTCGTCGAAGGTGCTCGGTGCGACCGGAAATACCCCTCTGAGCGCGGCGCGGGACGGCATGCCGGAGCCCCTTCGACGGCGCCGGTCAGAATCGCGGCCGCAACGAGCGGTGCTCGACCACGACGGCGCGAGTCCTCTCGGCGGGACGCGGCTCGCGCCGCTCCACCCTGGCGCGCGACGGCGCCAGACCCGGAACCGTGATCGACATCGCGGGATCGGCGCGCCGCACCTCGATCCGGCTGCCGCCGATCACCGTGCCATTCATGGCGGCGATGGCGGCATCGGCGGCCTTCTGCGGCGCGATGTCGACGAGTCCGTGTGTCTTGGCGGCCCCGGTCTTGCTGTCGCGCGCGAGCAGGGCTCCGATCACCAGCCCGAAGGCATCGAAGATCTGAGCCAAGTCCCCGTCGGTGAATCCCTGCGGCAAATTCGCCACGAACACGTTGCCGCGAAAACTCTGCTTTCTCATGCTGACCCCTCGCTGCGCCCCGATTCGCCGCGTGCCTGGCTTCGCGTCGATGCGCCGGCAACGATGTTCTGCTGGTCCGACGCTAGGCTAGCATCCTTCGGCTCACCGTGCATCCACCGGCGCGCAAACCAGCCTTGCGTCCCCGCTCGGAGCCATGGAATCGGCTGCGACAGAACCTATATTTATCAGCCACATGGGAAGGTGCGTCACTTTACCTAAGACGTGCCCCCGAGCAGCACCGGCTGCTTCACCGACGCGCGCCGGTCGGCTTGGTTGAGTTGCCGATCGCAGGACTTGATCTTCTCGGCCGCTCGACTCCTTAATTAGCGATGGGCACCGGCCGATCCCACCTGTTGAGAACTCCGCCAGATCATTACCGTCAATGAACCTTGCCTCCTTGTTTCATCCATCCGTCGCTGCCTGGTTCGAGCGCAGCTTCAGCGCGCCCACCGCCGCCCAGGCCCAGGCTTGGCCGGCGATCCTCGCGGGCCGGCACGTCCTGATTTCCGCCCCGACGGGCTCCGGCAAGACGCTGGCAGCTTTCCTGGCCGCGATCGACGGGCTGGTGCGCCAGGGCTTGGCCGGCGAACTCAGGGACGAGACCCAGATCGTCTACGTCTCACCTTTGAAGGCGCTCTCGAATGACATCCAGCGCAACCTGCAGGTGCCGCTCGCCGGCATCGGCGAGCATCTGCGCGAGCTTGGCCTGCCCGAAGTCGAGATCCGGACCTGGGTGCGCACGGGTGACACACCCGCCGGCGAGCGCGACCGCATGCGCCGCCGGCCGCCGCACATCGTCGTCACCACGCCGGAGTCGCTCTATATCCTGCTGGGCTCCGAGTCCGGGCGCGCCATGCTGCGGACCACCCGGACGGTGATCGTCGACGAGATCCACGCGGTGGCGCCCAACAAGCGTGGAGCGCACCTGGCGATTTCGCTCGAGCGGCTCGCCGCGCTCTGCGGTGATTGCCTGTTGCGGATCGGCCTCTCCGCCACCCAGAAGCCGATTGAGACGGTGGCACACTTCCTGGTCGGCGCGACCACCAAGGGTGAGCCCGCCGCCCCCTGCGCCATCGTCGATACCGGCCACCGGCGCGCGCGCGACCTCGCCCTCGAAGTGCCCTCGTCGCCGCTCGAGGCGGTCATGTCGGGTGAGGTCTGGGAGCAGGTTTACGAACGGCTCGTGGAGCTGATCGAGGCGCATCGGACGACGCTCGTCTTCGTCAACACGCGACGGATGGCCGAGCGGGTCACCCGACAGCTCTCGGAGCGGCTGGAAGCAAGAGGCGTGGGCGGAAGCCAAGTCACGGCCCATCACGGCAGCCTCGCCAAGGAGCGGCGGCTCGATGCGGAGCAGCGGCTCAAGGGCGGCGCCTTGCGGGCGCTGGTCGCGACCGCCTCGCTCGAACTCGGCATCGATATCGGCGACGTCGATCTGGTCTGCCAGCTCGGCTCGCCCCGCTCCATCGCGAGCTTCCTGCAGCGGGTCGGGCGGTCCGGCCATGCGGTCGGTGGCACGCCGAAGGGGCGCTTGTTCCCGCTCTCGCGCGACGAGCTCGTGGAGTGCGCGGCCCTGCTGGACAGCGTCCATCGCGGCGAACTCGACCGGCTCGCCATTCCCGAGCGTCCGCTCGACGTGCTGGCCCAGCAGATCGTCGCAGAGACCGCGGCGCAGGAGTGGGGCGAGGAGGAGCTCTTCGCGCTCGCTCGCCGCGCGTGGCCGTTCCGGTCGCTCGCCCGCGAAGATTTCGACGAGGTCCTCGCGATGCTGGCCGACGGTTTCAGCACCCGCACCGGCCGGCGCGGCGCGCTCGTGCATCATGACGGGGTCAACCATGTCGTGCGCGGGCGGCGCGGCGCGCGGCTCACCGCCCTCACCTCCGGCGGCACGATCCCTGATACCGCCGACTATCAGGTGCTGCTGGAGCCGGAAAACCACGTCATCGGCACAGTGAACGAGGACTTTGCGGTCGAGAGCATGGCCGGCGACATCTTCCAGCTCGGCAACAGCGCCTACCGCATCTTGCGCGTCGAGCGCAGCCTGGTGCGCGTCGCGGATGCGCAGGGGATGTCACCGACCATCCCGTTCTGGCTCGGCGAGGCGCCCGGCCGCAGCGACGAGCTCTCGGCGTCGGTGTCGCGCCTGAGAACCGAGATCGCGGCGCGTCTCTCGGCCGAGCCCGAGGGAGACACACTTCGCTGGCTTACCGACGAGATCGGCATCGCGGAGCCAGCGGCGCGCCAGCTCATCGAATACCTCGCCTCGGCACGGGCCGCGCTCGGCACACTCCCGACCCAGGACACGCTCGTGCTCGAGCGGTTCTTCGACGAGGCCGGCGGCATGCAGCTGGTCATCCATTCGCCTTTCGGCAGCCGGATCAACCGCGCCTGGGGCCTGGCGCTGCGCAAGCGCTTCTGCCGCAAATTCGATTTCGAGCTACAGGCCGCCGCGACCGAGGACAACATTGTGCTGTCGCTCACGACGGCGCACAGCTTCCCGCTCGACGAGGTGCCGCGCTATCTGCATTCCGCGAGCGCCCGCGAGGTCCTGGTCTCCGCGCTCCTCGATGCGCCGATGTTCATCACCCGCTGGCGCTGGGTCGCCGGCGTGTCGCTGGCGCTGCCGCGCTTCCGCGGCGGCAAGAAAGTGCCGGCGCAGCTCGCGCGCATGAACGCCGAGGATCTGATCGCTTCGATCTTCCCCGACCAGGTCGCTTGCGGCGAGAATCTGGTCGGCGAGCGCGAGATACCCGATCATCCCCTGATCGAGCAGACGATCACGGATTGCCTGACCGAAGCGATGGACGTCGAGGGGTTCGAGCGGCTGCTGAAACGCCTGGAGTCCGGCGCCATCCGGGTCCGGACCTGCGATCTCACCCAGCCCTCGCCGCTTGCGCTCGAGGTGCTGTCGGCGCGGCCTTACGCCTATCTCGACGACGCGCCGCTGGAGGAGCGCCGGACGCAGGCGGTTCTGAGCCGCCGGTGGCTCGCGCCGGAGACCGCCGGCGATCTGGGCCGGCTCGATCCCGAGGCGATCGCCCGCGTGCGCGCGGAGGCCTGGCCCGAGGCCGCCAACGCGGACGAGCTGCACGACGCCCTGGTCTGGCTCGGGTTCCTCAGTGAAGACGAGGCCGCGGCCGACCCGCGCTGGAGCGATTGGCTATCGGACCTTTCGCGCCAGAAGCGGGTCGCCCAATTGGTGACGCCCGGGTCGACGCTCTGGATCGCCGCCGAGCGCCTGCCCGAATTCCGGACGCTCTGGCCGGCGGCGGAGCTCCGTCGCGCCATTGCCGCGCCGGAAGCCCAAGCCCTGCGGAGCTGGTCGCGCGAGGAGGCGCTGACCGAGATTTTGCGCGGACGCCTGGACGGCCAAGGTCCGGTGACGCCCGATTCCCTTGTGGTTCCGCTCGGGCTGGAACCCGACGAGATCCGGGCGGCTCTCATGGGTTTCGAGACCGAGGGCTCCGTGCTGCGAGGCCGCTTCACGCCGGGCGCGCCGAGCGATGAATGGTGCGAGCGCCGGCTGCTGGCGCGCATCCATCGGTACACGGTGAAGCGGCTGCGCGCCGAGATCGAACCAGTGGCCGCGCGCGACTTCCTGCGCTTCCTGTTCGCGTGGCAGCGGGTGACGCCGGACGCGCAGATGGCGGGGCCCGACGCGCTCGAGGCCGTCGTGGGACAGCTCGAAGGCTTCGAGGCGCCGGCCGGCGCCTGGGAGACCGAAATATTGCCAGCGCGCCTCAAAGGCTACGAGCCGTCTTGGCTCGACGAGCAGTGCCTCGCGGGTCGGATCGCCTGGGCGCGCCTCAGGCCGCGCAATGCCAAGGCGAACGGCGGCGAACGGATCGTCGCACCCGTGCGCAGCACGCCGATCACCCTGTTGCCGCGCCGCCACGGCTCGCTTTGGGCGATCTTGTCAGCCGCGAATGAGCCCCCGCGGCCGAGCGCGCCCGCGCAAGCGGTCGCCGATTATATCCGGGAGCACGGCGCATCCTTCTTCGACGAGCTCGCCGACGGCACCGGGTTGCTGCGCCCGCAGGTCGAGGCGGCGTTGGCGGAGCTTGTGGCGCTCGGGCTCGTCAACTCCGACAGCTTTGCGGGTTTGCGCGCGTTGCTGGTACCCGCCGAGAAGCGCCGCCGGCGGCGCGTCTCCGTGTTCGGCATGGAGGACGCGGGCCGCTGGGCGCTTGCCCGCCGGGCGCGCCCGGCGGCGACCTCCTCGTCCCAGGGTCAAACGGATCCGGTCGAGCATCTCGCGCGCACGCTGCTCCGACGCTACGGCGTCGTGTTCTGGCGCCTGCTCGAGCGGGAAGCCGATTGGCTGCCGCCTTGGCGGGACCTGCTGCGCGTCTATCGCCGGTTGGAGGCGCGCGGCGAGATCCGCGGCGGCCGTTTCGTCGCGGGCTTCACGGGCGAGCAGTACG
Organism: Allostellaceae bacterium; assembly: GCA_035569735.1. Taxonomy (GTDB): domain Bacteria; phylum Pseudomonadota; class Alphaproteobacteria; order ATCC43930; family CGMCC-115725; genus DASZHJ01. The sequence goes on from DATMMM010000217.1 coordinate 11,656, forward strand.
CGCTGCCTGAGGCGGTGGGCGCGCTCCGAGAGGTGCGCCGCAAGCCCGCCTCCGACACCTGGATCTCGCTCTCCGGCGCCGATCCGCTCAACCTCGCGGGCATCCTGACGCCCGGACCGAAGCTCGCGGCGCTCACCACCAACCGCTTGCTCTACCGCGATGGATTGCCCATAGCGATGCTCGCGGGCGGCGGGGTACAGTTCCTGGAGACGCTCGATCAGAGCCTCGAGTGGAAGGCCCGCAAGGCGCTGCTGCGCGGCGCCGTGCCGGCATCGCTCATCGACGTCACGTGATTGCTTGACGGAGAGGTCGATGACTCAGTCTCCCCAGGATAGCGATTTCCAACCGCACAGCTCGCACTGGGGCGTGTTCTCCGCGGCCTGGCAGGGCGGCCGGCTGGTGGTGAAGCCGCATCCCGGGGATCCCGATCCAAATCCCCTGTTGCAGAATTTTCCGGAGGCGCTGCGCCACCGGGCGCGGGTCGCCCGTCCGATGGTCCGGCGCGGCTGGCTCGAGCGCGGACCCGGTCCGGATGATCGGCGCGGCCGCGACGAGTTCGTGCCGATATCGTGGGATCGCGTGCTCGACCTGCTGGCGCGCGAGCTCGCACGGGTGCGCGATGCCCACGGTCCCCGCGCGATCTTCGGCGGCTCCTATGGCTGGTCCAGCGCGGGGCGCTTCCATCACGCGCAAAGCCAGCTGCATCGCTTCCTGAACACTTCGCTCGGCGGCTATGTCCGCTCTGTCAACAGCTACAGCGCCGGCGCGTCGGCCGTGCTGTTCCCGCACATCATGGGTCCGCTCGAGACCATCAGCCGGCGGAACGTGACCTGGGAGCAGATCGTCGAGCACTCCGAGGCGGTGATCGCCTTTGGCGGCATGGCGCTCAAGAACAGCATGGTCGCGAGCGGCGGCATCAGCCGGCACATCGAGCGCCAATCGATGCGGGCGGCGCGCGAGCGCGGCTGCGAGTTCATCCTGGTGAGCCCGCTGCGCTCCGACCTGCCGGAGGAAGCGCAAGCCGATTGGGTCCCGCTGATGCCTGGAACCGATACCGCGCTGATGCTGGGGATGGCGCATACCCTGGTGGCGGAGGGCCGCCACGACCGCTACTTCCTCGAGCGCTATTGCACAGGCTGGCCCGTCTTCGAGGATTACCTGATGGGCCGCGCCGACGGCCAGCCGAAGACGGCAGCCTGGGCCGCGGGCATCTGCGGCATCGACGCCGAGGCCGTCGCGAGCCTGGCTCGCCGGCTCGCGGGCAAACGCACGCTCGTGGTGGCATCGCATTCGCTCCAGCGTGCCGAGCACGGCGAGCAGCCGATCTGGATGGCGGCGGTGCTGGCTGCGATGCTCGGCCAGGTCGGCTTGCCCGGGGGCGGCTACTACTACTCGCTGGGCGCCCTCGCGCATACGGGCAAGCGGAACAATGCGGTGCCGACCGCGGTGATGCCGCAAGGCAGGAACAGCGTCAGCGAGTTCATCCCGGTCGCGCGCATCGCCGACATGCTGCTCGATCCCGGCGGGAGCTTCGACTACGACGGCAAAAAGCGCAGCTATCCCGATATACGCCTGATCTACTGGGCGGGGGGCAATCCCTTCCATCATCACCAGGACCTGAACCGCTTGCGCCGAGCGCTTTCGCGCGTCGACACCTTCGTGGTGCACGAGATCGCCTGGACGGCCTCGGCGCGCCACGCAGACATCGTGCTCCCCTGCACCATGACGCTGGAGCGCGAGGACATTGGCGCGGGCCCGACCGAACCGCTCATGATCGCCATGCACAAGATCGCCGAGCCCTACGGCGAGGCGCGCGACGATTACGCAATCTTCACCAGCCTCGCCGAGCGTCTCGGCACCGCGCAGGCTTTCGCCGAGGGCCGCAGCGCGCGGGAATGGCTCAAGCACCTTTACGGCCCGACGCGGAAGATGCTCGCCGACCGGGGCTTGGCGGCACCGGATTTCGACGAATTCTGGCAGATGGGAGAGCTCACCCTGCCCTCCGAGCCAGACGATGGCGGGGTGCTGCGCGCCTTCCGCGAGGATCCCGTGGCGCACCCGCTGCGGACTCCGAGCGGCAAGATCGAGATTTTCTCACAGGCGATCGCGACCTTCGGCTACGCCGATTGCCCCGGCCACCCGGCTTGGCTCAGTCCGACCGACGCGCCGGACACGCTCCGGCCGCTGCGGTTGGTCGCCAATCAGCCTGCGACCCGGCTGCACAGCCAGTTCGATTTCGGCGGCCACAGCGGCTCTCTGAAGCAGCGTGGCCGCGAGGTCATGCGCATGCATCCCGCGGACGCCGCCCGGCGCGGCATTGCCGATGGCGATATCGTCCGCTTGTTCAACGAGCGCGGCGCCTGCCTCGCGGCGGCGAAAGTGACCGCGGAGGTGCGCGAGGGCGTGGTGCAGCTTCCGACCGGCGCTTGGTACGACCCGGAGGATCCTCGTGAGGAGAAGCCGCTCTGCGTGCACGGCAATCCCAACGTGCTGACGCGCGATATCGGCACCTCCAGACTCGCCCAGGGCTGCACGGGTCAGCTCACCACCGTCGAGGTCGAGCGATTCGTCGGCAACTTGCCGCCGATCCAGGCCTATGAGCCGCCGATACCCACGACCGCAGCCGAATGAGCGGGTAGCCTCGCCGTCTCGCTGCTCGATCTCGCAATCACCGCTCAGGAGTAGCCGGAGCAATCGCGACCGCGCCGCAGCGGCCCTCTTGTGCGCAGCCACCCTCAAGAAAATGGACACTTCCGGCAGATCACCTTAGCCTCGGCGTTGGTCGTGCGAACCAGGTTTGAGCAATCGGACAAGCTGACATGGCGAAGGGTGGCGTCGGCGAGAGCGTGCTGCGCAAGGAGGACGAGCGCTTCCTCCATGGCCGCGGGCAATACGTCTCGGACATCGCTTTGCCGGGGATGCTGCACGCGGCCTTCCTGCGCAGCCCCTACGCCCACGCCCGGATCAAGGCCGTGCGCAAGCCGCGCGGGCATGAGGCTCGCGTCTTCGTCGCCGCGGATCTCGAGGGCGTGAAGCCGATCCGCTCCAGCCCCAATTTCTCCGGCTTCAAGGGCGCGGATTTTCCGGTTCTGGCCGCGGGCAAGGTCCGCTATGCCGGCGAAGCTGTGGCGATGGCGGTGGCGGAAAGCCCCGCGGCGGCCGAGGATATCTTGCGGGAGATCGAGGTCGACTATGAGCCGCTGGAGGCGGTGGTCGACATGAAGCGCGCGGTCGAGCCCGGCTCACCCCGCGTCCACGACGAGTGGGCGGACAACATCTTCTGCGAGACCCGCTTCGACGTCGGCGACATGGAGGCCGCCATCAAGGCGGCCAAGCATGTGCTCACCCGCGAATGCCGGATGAACCGCCAGACGCCGATGCCCTTGGAAGGCCGCGCCTGCCTCGCCTCGCACGACCGGCGCACCGACGAGATCGTGGTCTATGTCTCGCACCAGATCCCGGTCCCCGTGCAGATCGGGCTGTCGAGCTTTTTGGGCATCAGCCAGCGGCGGCTCCGGGTGATTTCGCCGGACGTCGGCGGCGCCTTCGGTCTCAAGACATTTCTGGACGGCGAGACGGTGGCCGTCACCTGGGCGGCGCTTCGCTTGGGGCGCCCGGTGCGGTGGATCCAGGACCGCTATGAGCACTTGGTCTGCGACGCCAATTGCCGAGATCACTGGTATCGCATCACCGGCTACGCCGATGCCAGCGGCAAGCTCTTAGGCATCGATTGCGAGGCGTGGTGCGACACCGGCGCCTACTCGCCCTGGCCCTGGCCCGCCGGGATCGAGGCAAGCACCGCGCCCGGCAACATGCAGGGGCCTTACGACGTGCAGGCGGTGCGGGCGCGAGCCGTCACCGTCGCCAGCAACAAGCCTCCGGTCCAGCCGTACCGGGGCGTGGCGCGGCCGGGTGTCTGCTTCGCGCACGAGACTCTGATGGACGCGCTCGCGCTCGCGGTCGGGTGCGAGCCCCACGAGATGCGGCTCCGGAATCTTGTTCGTCCGGAGCAGATGCCCTATCGCACGGTCTCGAAGAAGCTGCTCGACAGCGGCGATTATCCCGAGGCGATGCGGCGTGCCGCCGAGATGATCGGCGTCGAAGGCGTGCGCCAGCGGCAACGGCGCGGTGAGCCCGACGGGCGGCGCGTCGGCCTGGGCTTCGCTGCCTTCTACGAGCAGACCGCCTATGGCACGGGGCCGTTCGGCTACTCCGCCTGGGGCATCGAGCTGGTGCCGGGGCTCGAGCCCGCGACCGTGCGGCTCACGGGCGACGGCGAGCTCGTGATCGACGTCGGCGTCCATTCCCACGGCCAGGGCCACGAGACCATCTTCGCCCAGATCGCCGCGGAGGTGCTCGGCATCGATCCCGCCAAGGTGACCTTGCGCTATGGCGACACCGCGATCTCGAACGCGGGCACGGGCACCTATACATCGCGGAGCACGGTGTCGGGCGGCGGCGCGGTCGCCACTGCCTGCAAGCTCCTGAAGCAGCCGATCGCCCGGATCGGCGCGCACCTCCTGCAGGCCAAGGAGGCCGAGGTCGAGGTGCGGGACGGCCGCGTTTTCGGCACCAAGGGCAGCGTCTCCTTCGCCGAAATCGGACGCGCTTGGTACCACCATCCCGAGGAGCTGCCGCCCAGCGTCGACCCACAGGGCCTGACCGTCATCGCCGGCTACAAGGCGGTCGATGGCGGCGTGTTCTCCTATTCGGTCCACGGCGTCGTCGTCGCGGTCGACACCGAGACCGGCGCAGTGGAGATCCTCGACT
>DATMMM010000218.1:0-2376 GCA_035569735.1 Allostellaceae bacterium
TTCAGCCGCCCGCCGGTGAGCACCACTTCGCCGACCTTGAAGCGCCTGCCGACGAGGTGGCCGAGCGGCACGCCAATCGTCGTGAGATTGCGGCGATGATCTGCGGGCGCAAGCTCGACCGCCTTGCCCGGAGCCGGAGGATCGCCCCGCGCGATCGCCTCGAGTACTTCCACTTCGATGAGCGTCACCTCGCGCGCGTCGGGTTTTGGCGAGTAGGTACCGGTTCCATAGAAATAGCGATCGCCTTCGATGCCGCGGCCGGCGACGAGCTTGGCCTCATCGAGCTCCTCCATCGCGAGCGATGCTCGTTTCGCGATATGAATATGGAGCAGACGGCCGGACCAACTTATTGCCTGTCGTCCGGCCACGTCGTAGGCAGCGGCCGATAGTCCACCCGGTTCGCGCCCAAGCATGTTTATTCCGCCGCCTGCCGTGCGGGCGGACGCACGCTCTCGAGTCCGTCCACTTCAGTGGCGGAGATCGTCGTGCGCACCATGAGCCTTGCCTCATGCGCGGGCCAAGGGCGACCGCGATGCATGGTTGCGCGGTTGTCCCACATGACGACGTCACCTTTGCACCAGCGATGCACATAGCTGAGCCCAGGCGCGGTCGCGGCATCCATCAGTTCGGCAAGGAGCTTTTGCGCTGCCGCCTGCTCCATGCCCTCGATCGCGTAGGCATGCGAGGCGAGATAGAGCGCGCTACGGCCGTTCACCGGATTCGTCCACACCATGCGCCAGCATTGCGGCGGTAGCGCCGCGCGCTCCTCCGCGCTCGCCAGGTCGGGCGCGATCTGGCCGCGCGAATGGGCATAGTCGTGCCAGGCGAAGGAATTCCCGAGTCGCTTGCGCGACGCGTCTTCGAGCCGCTCCCATGCGAGGCGGGTGGAGACATATTCGGTCTCGCCGCCGCGCGCGGGGATGATCCGCGCCGAGAGCACCGAGGCGAGCGCCGGCACGCGCTTGAAGGTGCTGTCGGTATGCCAGAGCTGGTTTGCCTTGTTGCGCAGCGCCAGCCGGTGATCCGCCGGCACGACCTTGCCGTGCTCGTCGATCGTGCTGAGGATCACGAGATTGGTGCCGACGCCGAGCGAACCGACCTTGGTCACCTCGAGCGGCCCGAACCGGCGCGAGAACGCAAGCTGCGTCTCGTCGGTCACCTCTTGGCCGCGAAAGACGATGACCGAATGCTCCTCGAACGCCGCCCGCGTCGCGTTGTAGGCAGCCTCATCGGCCGCGATGTCGGCGAGCGTCACGCCGCGCAACTCGGCGGCAAAGCCCGGACCCAGCGGAACGATTTCCATCGGCGAGCCCTCCGTTGGCTTTATTGCTCAAGCTTCCACGAGATTACCCCAGTTCGCAAGGCGTGAGCGTCTCACCCGCGGGAAACGGCTCCGACGGCAGCGGCGCTCGCGCTCGCCCAGGAAGCCCTCGGAACCCCTTCCGGGAGGGGTTTAAAGCAGCCGTTAACGAACGCTCGCCGTCCCAGCCGCCGATCCGGCCCCCAATCCCTTTTGAACCAATCGCCCCCCCGGCGCGACCAATAGTCGGGAGCCACCTGCGGCGACGCGCCGGACTGAGGTGGCGGGTGATCGGTAAGGGGGGCGACATGCACATCCTTAGCGGGCTTTAACCCGGAATCTGCCTCGCCCACGGCGAATGCGCCGTTGCGCGGCGGCTTCTCGCGTTTCCCGCTTCCCGGCCACCTCTATCGCGCCCGCTGACGCGGGCTTAGGACCTCGAATCTTGGGGAGAATGTCTTATGACTCGCCTTCGTTACGACCACATCCTGGCAGGCACGGCTCTCGCCCTGATCCTCGCCGCTATCCCGGCGGGGAGCCTTGCCCAGAATGCCGACAAGACGGCGCCGCTACCCGCCGCATCGCCTGCGGAGCAGCAGGCGACCGAAGCACCGTCGGCCAACCCGACGCTGGCGCAGCCGGCGGTCGCGGTTGACCCGATTGCCTCGCTCGATCCGGCCGAGCGCCCGGTTGCGGAAAAGATCCGCGACTTCTTCTCCGCGACGTCGGATCGAATTTTTACCAACAAGAAGGAGCGCGCCGCCGCCGAGGCGTTCTATCAGAGCCGCAACTACGCTCCGCTTTGGCTCGATAACGGCATCGAGAATGCGCGCGCCAGCTCTGCCATCGCTCGGTTGAAGAACGCCGATGCCGATGGGCTCGAGCTCAGCGACTACAAGATCCCGACTTTTGCCGGCCTCGCGCCCGAGGCACTGGCGGAAGCCGACCTCAAGCTCACGCAGACAGTGCTCACCTACGCCCGCCACGTGCAGGCTGGCCGTTTCCCCTACACCCGCGTCAGCCGCAACATCGAGCTGCCGCAGGCCGCGCCCGAGCCGGCGGACATCCTCGCCGCC